>JAUWQO010000002.1 GCA_030610995.1 Desulfobacterales bacterium | reverse complement strand
GATTTTCTCATGACCTTTTCAAAAGGCGGCAAAGAGCAGGCCCTGATCCTGGAATATGACGGCGTGGAATACCATACAAAAAATCCTGACATTGTGACCAAACATAATTTTTCCCAGGAGTATCTTGATTATGACATCAGCCGCCAGATAGAGCTTGAAAGCTACGGCTACCGCTTTTTGAGGCTGAATAAGTTCAATCTTCGGCAGGAGCAGGATGGTGAAACAAAGACGGATGTTTTAGACAGATATTTAAGAAAAGCGTTCGATGCTGATGCATGAGGTTTTGGAATATGACAAAAGACGAATTGATCAAACTCCTTAATGGGCATGAATGGAATGCGGATGGTGTTGAATCAGTGGCAGGCATTGGGACATCTTGAGCCGGAGTACGATAATGACCGCTCGCGCAAGACCTTTGAAATACGTCTGCCTTTAGCAAAAGACCGAGTCACCCCACCGGTCACCCCACCAGTCAGCGAACAAGTCGCAGGTGAAGTCGCAGGTGAAGTCACGGAGTGAAGTTCAGAAATTCTTAAAAATACTGCATACGCCTATGAGCCGCTCAGAAGCTCAGATTGCTCTCAACCTGAAAGGACAAGCAAACTTCAGGGATCGCTATTTGAAGCCAGCTCTGGATTTAGAACTTGTGGAAATGACGATCCCGGATAAGCCGAGAAGCAGCAAACAAAAATATCGTCTTACAGATAAGGGTAAATGGGTTGAACAGAACCAGGCGGAAAAATGAATATGCTTGATTACGAATTTGTTAAATGACAGGAAAAGGACGAAGCACCAGATATGTTTTTAAGAAAAAATAGTTTGCTGGGAATCTATCTAAAAATCTATCGACGTTTTTGATTAATCTATCGATGTTCTTTTGGAAATCGGGGTAAGAATTGTGGGATAGTATACATATTATTGCTTTTTTCTTCGGGGAATAGGTATACTGTCCCTGAAATTACGAAAACTAAAACATACACCCAAGGAAAAATGAAAATGAAAAACATTGATTTAAAACTGAAAGAATTTGAGTTTTCTGAAAAGAGTGAAAAACATCCTGATTGGAGCATTGAAAAATTCTCGTTAGGAGAATTTAATATGCTATTAGGTGATAATGCTCAAGGCAAAACTCGAATGTTTAACATATTGAGATTTCTAAAGGATATTCATACAGTTGGACGGAAATTCAATAATCCTAATTACAAAGCTAAGGCTACTCTTTGGTTTGAATCAGGTGATGATAAGATATTTTATGATTTAGCTTTCGCCGGAGAACCAAAAGGCGATGGGCTTGTTTTCAATGAAATTGTAAAAAGAAAAGAAATTGTCCTGTTTGACAGATCAAAAAAGATACTAATTGATGAAACTAACAATGAACAGGTCGGTAAATTTTTCCTGCCAAGCAATGCGCCAGTGGCCTTAGCAGTGAAAGATAAAGAATATATAACTATAAATTTGATACAAGATTTCTTTTCTCGAATGCTCTTCTTAGAAGCAAACCGTTTTGCAGCCGATAATTTATCAATTAATTTATCAATTGATAAGGCTGCCATGACTTTAGATACAAAGGGGCAAAATATCGGCTGTGTTTTGAATAATTGGAAGGAAAAGAAACCTTTATTATACGATGAAGTTATTGAAGTTTTTCGAGATTGCTTCCCTTTTATAAAAGGTATTTCTATCGAAGAAAAAGCATTTGCACCTGGAATGCCAGATTCTCCAATAATGTACATGAAAGAAAAAGATATAGCTAAAGAAATTATTCAAACTTCATGGAGTGACGGTATGTTAAGGGCTTTGAGCCATTTTGTCGTAGTTAGCACTCAATTTCAAAGCGAAACTGATGAGATAATTAGACCAAGTTTCATTGGGGTTGATGAAGTTGAAAACGGGCTTGATTTTAATACATTAGCTAAAGTTATAGAACACTATGAATCATATAGTAGTTTAATTCAAATTGTAATAGCGACTCATTCGCCTTTGGTTTGCAATATGGTTGGAGCAGACAAATGGTTGATAATGAAAAGGAAAGGTGTAAAAGTTAAGGTTTTTTCTCCTTCTAATGTTGAGAATTTAGAAACTGAGAGGCGCAAGATTAAAAAAGATAACTGGGAATTTTATCGAAGGCATATTGCTAAATCGAAACTATATAGGATTAAGTGATGAAGGCAGTCATATACTATGAAGGCCCTTCCGAGAGGGAAATGATTAATCAACTTCTATATAAATCCTCTCAAGTCATTATTCATACGGAAGATTATAAAGAGTTTTTAGACGCACCAATAAATCAGCATTGCATTCTGTTTTATGATTGTAAAGCAGATGGGAATGTCTTTCCGAGTATCGCTAAAACTCCTTATTACTATAAAAATGATGAGCAAATAATAATTATAAGGGATTTAGAAACTACAGATTGTTTCATTCTGCTCAAAGACGAGTTGAACGATTATTGTCCAAAATTGCCGGAGGCCCGTACAAAGCCGATTTTTGCCAAATATACATTAGAACACGTATATCTTGCTGATTTGGATATCTTTAAACAAGTATTTCGTCTGACGTATAGGAGAAAAACCGGCAAAGAGATTCCTGACAACGAAAGATTTGAGAAATTAATCGACAATTTAGACCCTATAAAACCTGACTTAAAGGGGATATTTAGGGCTTATGGGATAGCATTTCATAAGCCAGCAATAGCACATGAATTTTTTGCAAGGTTCGACTTCCAAAATTCGAACCATCCTTATTTCATCAGGCTCGTTAAGTCATTACATAAGCTATTGCATGAAGCGGAAAATGGGGTCGGCTCTTGACATGGAGCAAAGTTAAATACTTGACCTGCCAATCAATCCAGCAGACGCGGTAAAATGTGCTTCTGATCTTTTTTGGTCTATGCAGCTTGCAACAGCGTTCTTCATTAGAACCTCTGAACACTTAGAATCCAGGAGTAATTCATGGTAAAGACTGACCTTACAGACGAAGAAAAGAAACTGATTATTGAGGCGCTTAATAACAATACTGAACTGCCTCCAGAGCTGATGACAAAGCTCTTTCCGGGGCTGGCGGAAAAATTTGATGTTGCTAAGCTGGACAGGGCTAAGATTGTTACTCTTGAATATGCGGGGAAAAGAAGCGAGGCTGCTATTTTGAACCAGTCGTCTCCGACGGATGCTGGATCGCCGCTTCAGGTTGAACGGTGTTTTAAAGGCGGCAGTTTGACGGGTGAAACCCAGCTTGATTTGTTTAAGAAAGCAAAGAGCGGGACGGATGATAACTGGCAGAACCTGATTGTGCAGGGGGACAACCTGCAATTTCTAAAGACCTGCCAACGGAATGCCGACCCGCTGATCAAGGACAGAGTCAAGGGCAAGGTGAAGCTATTTTATATCGATCCGCCATTTGCGACCAAGAGTGATTTTGGTGGTAAAAATGGAGAGCGAAGTTATAGCGACAAAGTTGCCACAGCAGAATTTATTGAAGGCTTACGTGAACGTTTGATATATCAACGTGAGTTATTAGACGAAGATGGCAGTATTTATGTGCACCTTGATCAGAAAATGAGCCATTACGCGAAGATTATGATGGATGAGGTGTATGGCAAAGAGAATTTCCAGAATGGTATCGTATGGCGAAGGACGTATGCACACAGCGATGCAAATCGTTTTGGACAAGTGCATGATTCCATTCTTATGTACAGGAAGTCGACAAAGAATGTTTTTAACAAACAGTATCGCCCCCACTCGGATTCTTATATCAAATCACATTATGGGCAAGTTGACGATAATGGCCGGCGGTACAGGCTAGTAACACTCAGTGCTGCCGGTCCAGGGCTGGCACGTTGTTTCGGCGATAAGGTGTTTGAACCACCAAAAGGTAGGCACTGGGCATGGAGTCAAGACAAGATTGATGAAGGACTGAGAACCGGAAAAATTGTGTTTGCGAAGACTGGTCAACCTAATATCAAGCAGTATTTGGATGAAGTTCAAGGAACCGTTGTTCAGTCAATCTGGGATGATATTCCTCCAGTAAATCCCGTTTCTCCTGAACTGCTCGGTTATCCGACACAGAAACCAGAGGCACTTCTTTCACGTATCATCCTTGCCTCTTCCAACCCAGGCGATCTCGTCATGGACATCTTCGGCGGTTCCGGCACCACGGCGGCGGTTGCGGAAAAGCTTGGCAGGCGCTGGATTGTATGCGATTTCGGCAAGCATGCTATCTACACCATGCAGAAGAGGATGCTCAGAATCGGCGAGTCAAAAGCGCTTGGTCCCGTTAAGAGCGGGATAAAGAAAAACCAAAAATATGGCAAGTCGCCAAAACCGTTCTGCGTGGTTTCCACGGGGGCCTATGATTTTTCCCGCATCATGAAGCTCAGGGAGAACAAGGATGCCTATATTGATTTTGTGTTAGGGCTTTTTCAGAGCAGCAGGGATGAAAAGGATTTATCAGGCAAATACAGGCTTACCAATATCTTTGGTGAAAAGGATGGCGATCCGGTTGAGGTTTATCCTGTCTGGAATGACGAGTATTTGAAAAATATCAGGATTGATGAAAAATATCTCAAAGGGATCATTTTGCAGTCCCGCGGCAAGCTAAAGGGCAATTATTATATTATCACACCTGAGACCTGCACCGTTGTTGGCGATACGACCATGAAAAACAGCGCCGGTAATGAGGTGCATTTTAAGATGCTCAAGTTTCCCTACAAAATACTGGAAGATGTTTCCCGCAATTTTCAGATACAGCAGCAGCCAAGCTCCCAGGAAAATGTCAACAACCTTATCAATTCGACAGGGTTTTATTTTAATGATGATGTTGAGATTGAGGTTGAGAGAATAAAACAAGGGTTGAAAATCACGCAGTTCGAGACAAAGATCCTGGATAAACAAGGCGAGCGCTTAAAAGGGCTTGACGGGCTTGCGATGCTGCTTGTTGATGTTGATTATGACGGTAAGATTTTTGATATGGACAGAACGGTATTTGCCAAAGATATCAGTGATGACGGCAAAATCAGAATGACCGGTTTGACGGAAAGCGTCGCGGTTATAGCTATCGACAAACACGGCAATGAGAGCAAACCGTTTATAATATGAGAATAACGAATGAAATCCCCCTCACCCCGGCCCTCACCCCGAGGGGAGAGGGGGAATAAATGTGAGCCTTTTCTGCTCAAGGGAAGAGGGAGAATAAATGAGGATCTTTTTTACTTAAGGAGGGAGGGAGAAGCCGAAGCACTATTGAATTTATCGGAATTGGGGACAAATTCATAACCCGAATTTTAAACAGGTCGAATTCGACCTGTTTAAAAACGAAACCGGTTTAAATAGTTTCACCTGGTGCAAATTTTCCCTGAAATTCCCTCGCCCCTTGGGGAGAGGGTTAGGGTGAGGGGTGAATCAATCAATCATCTTGCCAAAAAACTTAGAAAGAATATGACTGATACCGAAAGACTTTTATGGCGACATCTTCGTAATAGTGAACTCGGTGGATATAAATTCCGTCGGCAACGCCCTATTGGTCCTTATATAGTTGATTTTGTTTGTTTGGAGAAAAAAATTGTAATCGAGGTTGATGGCGGCCAGCATGCCGGACAGGTAGAATTGGATGCTGAGCGATCTGATTATTTGAAAGAGAAAGGATACAGGGTCATGCGCTTCTGGAATAATGAAGTTTTGAAAGAAACAGAGTCTGTTTTGACTGTGATTCTTTCTTCTCTGGATGGGAATGTTAGCCCCCCCTTATCCTCATCCCCCTCACCCCGGCCCTCTCCCCAAGGGGCGAGGGAGAATGAGTGCGAAGGCCGGAAAAATATCAAAGTGAGTTAAAATGGCGAAAAGATCCAAAAGACAAAAAGCGATTAAAAGACTGAATTTGTCCGACCACACACTGGATATAAATATCCGGAAGTGCAATTACAACAAGTTCAATTTTTCAGAGATAGAGGACTATGTCAGCGAGCTGGTTGGATCGCGCGACTACGAGTATGATGCCATAAAACAGATCATGATTTATCTGTGGGGCGGCAGTTACAAGAGCATTTCTGAACTTGGAAGAGAAAATTACAAGCAAAAATTGCAGATTCAGCAGCGTTTTGGAACAGAAGAAAATTTCCTCCGCCAACTCCCCCTTCCTGAGCGGCTTTCAGGCGTGGTGCACATGGCTACAGGCACAGGGAAATCTTATGTGATTTTTGCTGTTGCCTGGCTTTCCCTTGTAATGGGACTTGCAAAGCGGGTGCTTGTGCTTGGCCCCGCCTCAACCATTATCGAACAGGGCCTGCGCGAAAAATTCAAGGACTTGATGAGCAGGAAAGCGTTTAGTGACAAACTTCCGGCAAAATACAGGGGAAAGGCAATCAATCTTCTGACGGATAATGACCCCATAGAAGACGACTCCATTGTCATTGAAAACATCAACGCAGTTTACACTTTCGGCGGGATCACCGACACATTATTCAAAAATACCGACGAAGTCCTTGTACTTGGAGATGAAATCCATCATGCCTATTCACATCTGAAATATGCAGACAATCGTCTTGTTCTTGACAAGGAAGAAGGACCGGAAGGAAAAAAGAGCGAAGCAAGAGACGAACGGCTATGGATGAAGTTTTTACGTGAAAACACCAAAATTACCAGGCACATCGGCTTTACCGGCACCCCCTATAACCAGAACGAATATTTTGCCGATATCATTTTCAACTACTCTATCAAGGATGCAACCGAAGAGAAATATATCAAAAAGATCAATTCGATTATCCGCACTGAGACCGATGATGGCGACGACAGGCTCACTATTGATCAGCGTTTTGAGATGGTGCTGAAAAACCATCTGGAAAACAGGGAAAAGTATGCGTATAAAACCCGTTCCGGCAAAAGGATTGTAAAACCGATAACAATTTTTATCTGCCCGAATATAAAAAATGCTCAAAGAAGGTATAATGAGTTTGTCACGTTTCTGGCCGGATATGAAAAAAAGCATCATGGTGCGCAGGGAACTGATTCGGAGATCATAGACAGGCTGCGCAAAAAGGTGATTTGCGTTGTAAGCAAGGTTTCCAAATCGGAATACAAAGAGGAGCTTGATAATATTGAAGAGACAGACCCGAAAAAGCCGGGCGGGAGCGTGGAGTTTATTTTTGCGGTCAACAAGCTTTCAGAAGGCTGGGACGTGGATAATGTCTTTCAGATCGTTCCAATGGAAGAGAAGGTCTTTAACTCCAAGCTTCTTATTTCACAGGTGTTAGGCAGGGGTATGCGCATACCCCGAAAAGTTCCCAATGCGCACATCCAGCAAAACTATCCTGTCTTGACGGTTACAAATCATGATAAATTTGCAGATCACATCAGGGAGCTGGTTGACTCGGTTACCGAAAGCGACATGTATCTTACCTCTTTGCCTCTGACCGACAGGGAGCAAGGGAGAGGCACGCATAATTTTACCCTGTTTAACCTCAATTATATCCCTAACATACGTTTTGAAAAGGCTGAACACATAGACCAGGGGCCACCGGGCAAACTTATATTAACACCATTTGAAGAAAAACTCGGCGTTAAAGTCATAATGACTAAAGACGAAAAGCGGTATGAACTGGCAAGAAATTTTTATACAGTCGACCAGATTGTTTACGATATTTTTAACCGTTTTAAATATAGAACGTTTGAGGCATTGCATTTTGATTTTGGCAGCGTGATTGTAGATAACCGTTATCCTGAAGAGAATGAAATCATGCAGGTTATTCTTGACGCCATGAAAGAGGCCGGGATCACTGGAGATAAGCTCTCGGAAGAGAACAGAAAACAGATCGACAACTATTTTAACCAGTTTTTGCCACGGGGTAAAAAGAATCGGGTTTTTGAAAATATTGAGGGTGATTTGATTCCGGTCGACACAGTCGAGAAAATGGACAGAACCGGCATCCGGGTGAGCGAGCTTGAAAGGGACAGAACCGCATTCTTAAGCGAGGATTATGAAACAGAGGTCGGAGAAACAAACAAATTTGTACTGGAATACATTAACGAATTAAGAGCTCGCCCGAAAGATAAGCAACAGCTTTCCCTTTTTAAGCCTGAAGATTTTGTGGAAAGAAGAGATGAAATCATCCGGACATTTGTAAAGGGCGATACAAGACCACCCTATGTGGTAAATACATCAAAACTGAAAAGTCCGCAAAATATCGTACTCGTCTCCCATTCGCCGGAAAAAGAGTTTGTTTTTCAACTGATAGACAATTCTGATTATATTGATTCCTGGATAAAATCACCCGACAAAAATTTCTACTCCATTGATTATGAATACTGGAAGGGCGGCAAGGACAGGGTCAGGCGAAGTTTTAATCCCGATTTTTTTATAAAGATTGATCTTGACGAGTACATTTCAAGGCTTGACGGTGAGGGGTACCTGGATCATCTTGAAAAACTGAAAAAGCTCCAGGACGACGGTATAGAAAGCCTTATCAAAGTGGTGGAGATCAAATCTGATGAAGAGCGGGATGAAGCAACCCCGAAAAAAGAGGAGTATGCAAAGGCTCACTTTGAACGGGTGAACGAAAAATTGAACACACTGAACCTGGCAGACCTTGAGAGCAGATATAGGCCAGATGCGAAACAGCATTACAGCTTTGATTTGCTCACTCCAAATCAATTCCCACGCTGGATTGCTGATTTGAAAAAAGGTTGGGCAGGCTGGTGAAGGGGGACTCTTTCTGGGACTGCGGGACGTCCATAATTAAGTAAATAACTCGCTATCCAATTGATATTTATGCTATTTTAAAACCTCTTTTTTCTGTCAGATGTGGTTTATTTTTGGATTTGCGGGACAACGTAGTTCAGTTTATAAGTTTATATCGTCAGGAAGGAAACCCACGGGAACAGCCATTGAAAAATAAGGGGGAATATACGGGACATTAGTTTATAAGTTGACGGGGTAATTGAACTAAAAGAACGTTGTTGACTATGTTGAATAATTGTAAGGATAAAGGTGGAAAAATTAGGAAGAATTGCCGGAAGACTAGAACATCAAGCTGGTGGTGGACGAATGGTTCCAGAAAAACCGCATCAGCACCCGCGACTTCGAGTTCGACACCATATATGTCAACGGAAGCAACAACCTGCCGAATCTTTAGCAGGAAGGAGATACCTGGAAAGTCTGCCTCACTGAAGAGGAGTTCATGAAACGCATGTGGGACGTGGAAGTATGAGGGGGAACCACGAATGAACACGAATGAACACGAATTTTTACCGGAAGATCCAGGTAAAGGTGAAGTGCTTGTTTATCAGACCGATGATGGTCGGGTAAAACTGGAAGTCCGTCTGGAAAATGAGACTGTCTGGTTGACCCAGCAGCTTATGGCGGAGCTTTTTCAGACCACCAAGCAGAATATCGGGCAGCATCTGAAGAATATTTTTGATGAAGGGGAACTGGCGCAGGATTCAGTTGTAAAGAAATTCTTTACAACTGCCGCGGACGGGAAGAACTACAGCACAAACTTCTATAATCTCGATGCGATCATTTCGGTGGGATACCGCGTCAAAAGCCTGGTGGCTACCCGCTTCAGAATCTGGGCGACCCAGCGCTTGAAAGAGTACATCGTCAAGGGCTTCGTCATGGACGATGAGCGGCTGAAGAACCCGCCCGTGGCAGGTTCATCCGTACCTGACTATTTCGATGAAATGCTGGCGCGTATCCGAGATATTCGCGCCAGCGAACGGCGGATGTACCTGCGGGTTAAGGAAATCTTCGCTATGGCGGGAGATTACGATCCGTCATGGGGTGAAACTACAAAGTTTTTCAGCATCATCCAGAACAAACTTCATTTTGCGGCTACCGGCATGACGGCGGCTGAGCTGATTCAGTCCCGCGCCGACAACCTGCTCCCCAATATGGGATTGACCAGTTGGAAGAGCGGCGAGGTTCGCAAAACCGATGTCACTACGGCCAAGAATTATCTGCGAGAAGAGGAAATTGATGAATTAAACCGGATCGTTGTCATGTGGCTGGATTTTGCCGAAGACCAGGCCAAACGCCGCAAGCAGGTTTTTATGAAGGATTGGGAGCAGAAATTGGATGAGTTTTTGCGGTTCAACGACCGCAAGATACTGCCTAATGCGGGCAAGGTGAGCAAACAAACCGCCGAAGAACATGCGAAAGCAGAATACGATCAATTTGAAGTTCGACGTCGTGAATACAAGGAGGCCATCGGAGAGGCGGAAAGCATAAAGCAACTGGAGCAAGCCGCTAAGAAATTGCCTTCCAAAACTAAGGGAGGCAGGAAGAGTGGCTAAACGCAAATCCAACGCTCCCAAGCGACATGACTTGTGGGACATTAGTTTATAAGTTGACGTGGTAATTGAACTTAAGAACGTTGTTGGCTGTGTTGAATAATTGTAAGGATAAAGGGCGTAAAGGTCGGCGCTTTTTACAATAAAAGGGATATTAGTGATGATGGCGAAATCAGAATGACCGGTTTGACGGAGAGCAATGACAGCTCGCAACTATGGGTTTTCATGATTTATAATATCACAAGATACTTAATCTTAAAGAACTCCAAACATCGCATAAATACAAAAAAGAGGTGAAGAAATGCAGAATGTAAAATATGAAGTTAAAGACGATAAACTGATTATTGAGATAGATTTAACAAAGGAGTTTGGCCCCTCAAAATCCGGCAAAACGATAACAATCGCCAGCACACGTGGTAACCAGAAAATCGAGGGTACTGATGTTGTAATTGGTTTGAACGTTTACAAATATCCAGAAAATGGATAACATCCACGGTTCAGGGGCTTGCGGACTTGCGGGGCGTACATTAGTTTATAAGTTGACGGGATAATTGAACTGAAGAACGTTGTTGACCCCAGTTAAATAAAAGCAAACATGATTTCACGGGGCAAGCTAAGTTGAATAATTGTAAGGATAAAAGGCGTAAAGGTCGGCACTTTTTACAACAAAGCTGGAACAAAGGCGCTTCGTTGTTCTTGATATCCATAAAGTCCTTTAATCTGCGGCAACTGATCTTGAAAAGAAAAACATTGAGGTCGGGAAAGCCGTAGTTTTCTGGTTTATACTGTAAGCTTTAATCTGTCGAGCTGACAGGCAGGTTGATCTTAATAATTGTGTTGGATAAATATCTAATTTCATGATATATATGAATATAGAAAATTCCTTAATATGAGGTGTCAATTATGCCTTTGACTTCTGCAAAAACAAAATATGAACATGTGATCTTAGACGAAAAAGGCGTCCCCATTATTACAGGAACAAATGCCACTTGCTGCCCGGCTGAAATTCGTGGGCACTGGTGTGGTGCTTCAGGTGGCGGAAGCCCCGGAAAGCTATACCCAGCAGGCATAACTGTAGCCTGTCGGTAAGACCCTTCAATGGTGTTCGAATTGCCGTGTCTTTTGGAGCGCCATAATGTCAATCTGATTCGATTGCCTGATGAATTGATTGACTATATTAGCCTTTATGAGTTAGTGCATACCCGGGCTAAGGATCACAGCAAGTGGTTTTGGAATGAATTAGATAAATTTTTTGAAAAAGCGAAACATCTTAATAAAAAAACTCAATAATTTGCGCAATTTGTGGCCCTCCGAGTTATATATTCTTTAATGAAAGATTCCCTTTTGGGATTTATTAAACAAAGCTGCGATCTGAACAGACAGAAATAGGAGTTATTCATCATGGGTGGTTTGTTTGGAAGTGTTTCAAAAGAAGATTGTGCCGATGATCTGTTTTACGGAACCGATTATCATTCTCATCTTGGGACAAAACGGGGAGGCATGGCTGTTAAAAATGCTAAAGGATTTACAAGATCCATCCATAACATTGAAAATGACTATTTCCGGTCCAAGTTTGAGCCTGATCTTCCGAAATTAAAGGGAGACAAGGGTATCGGAGTTATCAGCGACAACGATTCCCAGCCGCTTATTATTGGTTCCCATTTGGGAACATTCGCAATTGTTACGGTTGGGAAAATCAACAATATTGAGGAGCTGGTCAGGGAAGAATTTGCAAAAAAAATGCATTTTTCCGAGACCAGTGGCGGCGTGACAAACCCGACGGAATTAGCGGCAATGTTAATTTGTGAAAAAGGATCCTTTGAAGAGGGAATTGAAAATGCTCAAAAACTCATTCAAGGCTCATGCTCAATGCTTTTGCTTACGGAAAACGGGATTTTTGCCGCAAGGGACAAATTAGGGAGAACACCTGTTGCCATTGGAAAGAAAGAAGGTGCGTATGCAGCATCCTCAGAAACATGCGCATTCCCTAACCTTGGATATGATATTGAAAAACATCTTGGGCCGGGCGAAATTGTTTTCCTGACGCCGGATGGATATGAGCAGAGAAAAAAGCCGGAAAGCAAAATGCAAATATGTACTTTCCTGTGGGTTTATTACGGTTATCCGGCATCTGATTACGAGGAAATCAATGTGGAGTCGGTCAGGTACAGGTGTGGATATTCTCTTGCAAAAAATGACAAAACAAAAGTAGATTTTGCCGCAGGAATACCGGACTCGGGAATTGCTCACGCAATCGGCTATGCAAATGGAAAAAAAATCCCGTACAAACGCCCCTTTGTTAAATACACACCAACCTGGCCCAGAAGCTTTATGCCGCAAAGTCAACACAGAAGAGATATTGTTGCAAAAATGAAACTGATTCCTGTTAGATCTATGATAGAGGGTAAAAAGATTCTTTTTTGTGATGATTCAATTGTAAGGGGCACCCAGTTGCAGGACAATGTTCAAATGTTATTCGATTACGGCGCGCTGGAAGTTCACATGCGCCCGGCCTGCCCGGTTTTAATTTATCCCTGTGATTTCCTCAACTTTTCAATATCGCGATCGACACTTAATCTTGCCGGCCGAAAAGCGATTAAAGAACTTGAAGGAAGTGATGATAAATTTCTGGATGAATATGCCACTGCCGGATCAGAAAGAAATATGGCGATGATAGACACAATAAGAAAAAGATTAAAGCTTACATCATTAAAATTTCAAAAACTGGAAGATCTTGTGAAGGCCGTGGGTCTGCCAAAAAATAAATTATGTACCCATTGCTGGGATGGATCAAGCTATTATAAGTAAACTCTGGCTAAAAACAAACGGATATGTCGGTTGTGACCTGTATGTTTCATAGTTACAATTGATGATTGTCGATTGAAGGTATTCTGCCGATTTTATTTCAAGGTCATTAACAGAAAGGTTTGATTCAATATTTTTAAGCGAGCCCTTAGATTAATGACAGTGTCTTTTATTGAAAAAGACGGAGCGAAGCGACTCAATAAATCATCAATCGAAAATCATCAATCATCAATCGAAAGGGTTTTTGATGCCAAAACGCGACGACGTAAAAAAGGTACTTATCATCGGTTCAGGCCCTATTATCATTGGCCAGGCGTGTGAATTCGATTATTCCGGCACTCAGGCATGCAAAGCTCTGCGTTCTCTCGGTTATGAAATCGTTCTGGTGAACTCGAATCCTGCAACAATCATGACTGACCCGGGAACGGCTGATGTTACATATATCGAACCTCTTAATGTTAAAGTATTAACAGAGATTATCAAAGAGGAACGCCCCGATGCCCTGCTGCCGAATTTAGGGGGTCAGTCCGCCTTGAATTTATCATCTGAACTGGCGCAGGCAGGCGTTCTGGATGAATACAATGTGAAGGTCATCGGTGTAACTGTCGATGCTATTAAGCGAGGAGAAGATCGCACGGCCTTCAAAAAAACCATGGAGCGGCTTGGCATTGAAATGCCGAAGGGCCAAACGGTAAACAAAGTTGAAGACGCTGAAAAAGTTGCTGTGGAACTGGGTTACCCTGTTGTGATTCGTCCGGCCTATACAATGGGCGGCACCGGCGGCGGTTTGGTCTATAATGTTGAAGAACTTCGCATTATCGCTAAACGCGGTTTGGCTGAAAGCCTTGTAAACCAGATTCTGGTTGAAGAATCGGTCCTGGGATGGGAAGAGCTTGAACTGGAAGTGGTACGGGACGCTAAAAACCAGATGGTTACTGTTTGCTTTATCGAAAATGTCGATGCCATGGGTGTTCACACCGGTGATTCTTTTTGCACGGCGCCGATGATGACTATTGATTCCAAGCTGCAAAAGCGTCTTGAGAAGTATGCTTATGATATTGTCGAGGCAATCGAAGTTATCGGCGGCACAAATGTTCAATTCGCACATGATCCCAAAACAGACAAGGTTGTTATTATAGAAATTAACCCGAGAACTTCCAGATCGTCCGCCCTGGCATCCAAGGCAACCGGTTTTCCGATTGCCTTTATTTCCGCCATGCTTGCCGGTGGTCTGACCCTGGATGAAATTTCCTACTGGCGTGACGGCACCCTTGAAAAATATACCCCTTCCGGTGATTATGTGGTAGTAAAATTTGCCAGATGGGCTTTTGAAAAATTCGAGGGCGTTGAGGATAAGCTTGGAACCCAGATGCGCGCTGTTGGCGAAGCCATGAGCATCGGGAAAAATTACAAGGAGGCGTTTCAAAAAGCAATCCGATCCCTTGAGATAAACCGCTATGGTCTTGGTTTTGCCAGAGACTTCAATAAAAAGTCTCTAACTGAATTAATGAATATGCTGGTTATCCCCACAAGCGAACGCCAGTTTATTATGTACGAGGCTCTGCGCAAAGGAGCCGACATCCAGGATCTTTATGAGCTTACCCATATTAAGCCCTGGTTTATTAAACAGATGAAGGAACTGGTAGATCTTGAAGAAGAGATTCTAACATACAACGGAAAGATACTTCCGGATGATCTGCTCATCCGCGCGAAAAAGGACGGATTTGCAGACAAATATCTTTCCCTTCTTCTCGGGATTTCAGAAAAGGATATCAGGGAAAAGCGTATTTCGCTTGGGATTGTCGAGGCATGGGAACCTGTGCCGGTCAGCGGCGTTGAAAACGCCGCCTATTACTATTCCACTTATAATGCGCCGGATAAAATCGAGGTAAGCGATCGCAAAAAAATCATGGTGCTTGGCGGAGGCCCCAATCGTATAGGGCAGGGAATTGAGTTTGACTACTGCTGCGTGCATGCTGCATTTACTATCCGTGATGCAGGGTATGAATCGATAATGGTTAATTGCAACCCTGAGACAGTTTCTACTGATTACGATACTTCGGACAAGCTTTATTTTGAACCGCTTACCGTTGAAGATGTATTAAGTATTTATGAAAAGGAAAAACCAGAAGGGGTTATTATCCAGTTCGGGGGGCAAACGCCCCTGAATATCGCCAATGACCTGGAAAAAGCAGGAGTCAAAATTTTAGGGACTTCTCCTGAAACAATAGATCTGGCAGAGGATCGGGACCGATTCCGTAAGGTTATGCGCAAGCTGAAAATTCCCCAACCCGAATCCGGCATGGCCAGCACCCTGGAAAAGGCCCTCGAAATAGCTGAAAGAATCGGATACCCATTAATGGTTCGTCCCTCTTACGTTCTTGGCGGACGCGCCATGGAAGTTGTCCATGACGAAGAAATGCTTATGCATTATATGTCGGCAGCCGTAGATGTTTCACCAAAGCGCCCGATACTGATCGACAAATTCCTGGAAAACGCCATTGAAGCTGAAGCAGATGCGATTGCCGACGGAACCGATGCCTTTGTTCCCACGGTTATGGAGCATATTGAACTGGCAGGTGTGCATTCCGGCGATTCCGCGTGTGTAGTTCCTCCGGTGAGCATCCCTTTGAAACACTTAGAGACCATTTACGAATACACAAAAAAGATTGCCATCGAGCTCAATGTGATCGGGCTTATGAATATCCAGTATGCTATCGCAAATGACACTGTTTATATTCTGGAAGCCAATCCCAGGGCCTCACGCACAGTGCCGATTGTTTCCAAAGTTTGTAACATCTCTATGGCACGGCTTGCCACCCAGGTGGTTATGGGCAAAAAAATCTCTGATCTCAACCTGAAAGCAAAGCATATCCCCTATTTCGGCGTTAAGGAGGCTGTGCTCCCATTTAAAATGTTTCCTGAAGTCGATCCCCTCCTGGGGCCGGAAATGCGGTCTACCGGAGAAGTTTTGGGGCTGGCGGATTCATTTGGCCTTGCTTTTTTTAAAGCCCAGAAAGCAACTCAACTATCACTGCCGATTGAGGGAACCGTTCTTATTACCGTTGCTGACAAAGACAAGCCGAGCGCCCTGGAACCGGCCAGGTTGTTCGGTGAGTTAGGGTTCAAGATCCTGGCTACAAAGGGAACACATAATTTTCTGCAAGAACATGGCATTGAGTCGGAAACTATCCGCAAACTGGGATATGGCAGGCCGCACATTGTGGATGCTGTCAAAAATGGAGAAATCCATCTGATTATCAACACGCCCAGTGGAAAGGAGAGCAAGGATGACGATTCCTATATCCGGAAAGCGGCGATCGAGTATAAGATTTTAAATATTACCACTACGGCTGCAGCGCTGGCAGCCGCCAAGGGAATTGCCGCGCGAAGAACAGGAAAAGCCGGGGTAAAATCTCTTCAGGCTTATCATGCGGATATCAAATAATTTGGGGCATCTTTCAAAACAGGGCAAAAGTAGTTGACACTTTTTTTAAACTTGTACGATCACACAGAAATAAGTGCCTTCATATTCATGTTCCCGGCCGAAGATAGAAACCACCTTTAAAAAGTGTAAACTGGCAAATGAAGGATGCCTAATTTGGTATTGTGTTTATTTGATAAGTATGTAAAAAAGGGCTCAACTTAGGTATTAGAAAGCAGGTAATTATATGCATTTCAAGCAAAGAACTGTCGCCGGATTAATCAACTGCTCCGGCGTAGGCATTCATTCAGGCAAAAAGGTTAATTTGACAATCAAACCCGCGCCGGTAAATCATGGCATCAAATTCAAAAGAATAGACCTTCCAGACAGCCCGAGCATATCCGCCCATTTTAATATGGTCGTGGATACAAGCCTTGCAACCGTAATAGGATATAATGGGTTTATTGTTTCAACCATAGAGCATCTTATGGCAACTTTTGCAGGTTTATCAATTGATAATGCCCTGGTTGAAATTGACGGCTACGAGATGCCGATAATGGACGGCAGCGCCGAAGTTTTTACCTCATCAATAATGGCGGCAGGCATAAAGGAGCAAGACGGTCAGCGCTGTTTTTTTGTGGTAAAAGAGCCGATTGAGTTGGAAGAAAACGGGAAATTTGTCGGCATATATCCTGAATCTTCATATAAAATAACCTGCAATATAGATTATGATCATACTCTCGTTAAAAAACAATCTTATACCATAGAACTTTCAGACGAAGTATTTGAGCGCGAAGTATGCAGGGCCAGAACTTTTGGTTTCTTGCATGAATATGAAGATATGAAACGTTTTGGGCTTGCCCGCGGCGGTTCATTAGATAACGTTGTTGTAATAGATAGGGAAAACATACTCTCAAAGAATGGTTTGCGCTATAAGGATGAGTTCGTGCGGCATAAACTTCTTGACTGCATAGGCGATTTTGCCCTTCTCGGCATGCCTGTTTTAGGCCATGTTAAGGTGAGCAAATCAGGCCATTTTTTTAATCACGCATTCCTGAAAAAATTCTTTGCACAAAAAGAATCATGGGAAACCAAGATAATGCAGGATATTGTCGAAATGCCCAAATGAGGCACAAGACTCCTGTTTCCTGAAATCACTTGCCATTTAAGAAAGTATCCGTTATTAATAAAAGCCTTCTTCCTCAATTGAGACCCTTATTTTTAAGTTGCCGCTTATATATTGTAGACGTTCACGGCTTGAAACTTGAAATTGGAAAGTAGAAATTGGGGAGAGATTAAAATAGAAATTGGAAATTAGGAATTGGGAATTGGGAAGAACAGCACAAAAGTATGAAGGCCAGATTTCCAATTTCTAATTCAATGCCATTAACTTAAGCTAATTTTGTTTGTGGGAGTGGCTTTCAGCCACGAAAAAATGTGCGCTCCAAAGCTACAATCGCGGCTAAAAGCCGCTCCCACAGCGACATCTACTCCTTAAGTTAATGACATTGATTTCCAATTTCTAATTTCAACGTTCCGTGAACGCTTACGCATATTATGTTATCATTGCTTTGTCGCAAAATTAGCATCATATTTTTTTGCATATTACTGGTTATGCAAAATGCAGCCTTTGCACATGAGGCAAGGCTGACCAATATAATTGTCACCAACACACGCGATGATCTTTTAGTTTTTCTTAATGTTGAAGGGGCTTTTAATGATAAGATAAAAAAAGCTGTTCTAAAAGGGGTGCAGGCAACCTTTTCCTTCTATATTACCCTGTACCGGGCCCGTAATATGTGGTTTGATAATAAGATGGCTGATATAAAGATAACCCATAGGATTAAATACAATAGCCTGAAGAAGGAATTTGTTGTTACACGGTCATGGGAAAAGGATAAGCCGTCTGTTACACAATCTTTTGAAGAGGCCAAAAAGCTGATGGCCGAAATTGACAGCTTAAAAATTATTCCGCTTGGCAGTCTGCAGAAAGGCAGCCAGTATCAAATAAGAGCCAAGGCAGAACTCGGCAAACTAACCCTTCCCTTTTATCTGCATTATATCCTGTTCTTTGTTTCTTTATGGGACGTTGAAACAGACTGGTATACAATAGATTTTATCTACTGAAAGCCGGAATTTCTCCGCACCTATTATGAGCAATAATATATTCAAAAGTCCAAAATCTTATATTTCAGAAGAGGAACGCAAAAGGCGGAAACGTGAAGGCATTCTGATTGTCATAGTTATCTTTGTCATTGCCATTCTGACCTTTGCTGAGCACAAGGTAATACATTTTGGGGCAGATATCCCAATTTCCAACACAATATTGATGTTCATATTAATCAACATCAATTTGCTGTTGCTTATCCTGTTGATATTTCTTGTGTTTAGAAATCTGGTAAAGTTGCTCTACGATAGAAAGCGCAAGGTAATGGGGGCAAAGCTTCGCACGAGACTTGTGGCCGCCTTTATCGCGCTTACTCTTTTGCCTACGATTGTACTTTTTTTCTTTTCAATTACCTTTATTACAACCAGCATTGAATTTTGGTTTAATGTCCCCGTAGAGCAGGCTCTTGAAAACTCATTGCTTGTAGGAAGGCGCGTATATGATCATGCAGAAGAAAATAACCGGTTTTATCTGGAAAGAATTGCCTACCAGATAAATACCAAAAAACTTCTGGCTGAAAAAAAAAGGAAAGCCCTTTCCCACTATGTCCAGGTTGTTCAACGGGCATTTAATATTGATGCTGTTGAAATTTACAGCGTGAATGCAAACCGGCTCACATTTGCCCTTGTTAGGGAACTGGAAGACAAGCCTTTTAGCATTGTTTCTGCTGATGGTTTTCAAAAGGATATAGAGCTAAAAGGGGTAAGGTCGGTTTTTGAAAAAATTCCGGAAGGGGAGCTGATAAGAACGATTGGAACCATTCCTTTTGGCACAAATCACGCAGATGCCAAAGGATTTGTTGTATTGTCGGTTTTGATTCCCACTGATCTTTCTGAAAATATGGCATCCATATCAAGAGGTTTTGAAGAATATCAACAGATAATACTTCTTAAGAAACCGATCCAGACAACCTATTATATAATCCTTTCAATCGTGGCGCTACTTGTTGTTTTTTGCGCGATATGGTTTGGATTTTACCTGGCGAAATCTATCACAATACCGATTAAGGAGCTTGCCGAGGGGACGCGAAGGGTTGCGGAAGGAGATTTGGGATTCAGCATCGGCCCTGTGGCTGATACTGAAATCGGCAGTCTTGTTGATTCATTTAATAAGATGACAAAAGATTTGCAGATGAGCAGAGAACAATTAGAGCTTTCCGCAGGTATGCTTCGCGAACAAAATGTTGAGATAGAAAAAAGACGGCAGCATATGGAAATAGTATTAAAGAATGTTTCTGCCGGCGTAATAACTCTTGGTCCAAGCGGGCTTGTATCAACCATAAACAAGTCGGCTGAAAAAATGCTTGCTCTCAGACCTGAGGATATGCTGAATAAAAATTATAAAAATCTGCTTAAAGGCCAACATCTGAATCTCGCAGAAGAAATAATTGATAATCTAACCAGATCCCTGAAGGATGATGTTACTCTTCCGCTTAGATTAACAATAGAAGGAAGGCAGCGTAGTTTTATGATGCATGTTAATGCGCTTAGAGACGATATTGGAAACCATATGGGCATAGTAATGGTCTTTGATGACCTTACGGAACTGGAAAAGGGCCAGCGTATTGCGGCATGGCGTGAAGTCGCGCGCAGGATTGCCCATGAAGTTAAAAACCCTTTAACCCCGGTCGTTCTTTCGGCTCAGCGTCTGAAAAGAAGATATTCAAAACAGATAAACGAACCGGTTTTTGAGGAATGTATTCAGATGATAATTGATCATGTGGATTTGATTCGGAACCTGGTAAATGAATTTTCCGCGTTTGCAAGATTTCCGGCGGCAAATCCCGAGTTCTGCGACCTGCCGCCCATTATTGAAGAGACTGTGGCGCTATACAAAGAAGGGCATCAAAATATAGATTTCGAAATCAGCATGACGGAGGATATTCCGCCTTTAAATATTGATCGCAGGCAGATTAAGCAGGCTATGATTAATCTTGTTGATAATGCCATTGCTTCGATTAAAGCAAATGGCAAAATTTCGATTAAATTAACCAATGATCCTATCTTAAACATTGTTCGGATAGAGGTTGCCGATAATGGCCCAGGCATTTCTGATGAAGACAAAACACATCTTTTTGAACCCTATTTTTCAACAAAAAAGACAGGCATGGGATTAGGCCTGACAATTGTCAGCACGATTGTTGCTGATCATAACGGTATGATACAGGCGCAGGATAACCAGCCTAAGGGCGCCAAACTTGTAATAGAGCTGCCGGTGTAGCGATTAAGGGATTAAGGGATTGAGGAATTAAAAATCAGTAGAATACCTTCAATTCCCAAATTCCTGAATCCCTAAATTCGCAATTAAGCGAAGCGAACCCCATGAATTATCTTTAGAACTATAGCGGCTATACAGGTCGAAAATATTTAAAGGAGATCATATGTTTCCATCTATTCTGATTGTTGACGACGAACCATCCATACTCCAGTCTTTAAGCGGTCTACTTTATGATGAAGGTTTTGAGGTCATAACGGCCACCAATGGTTATGAAGCCTTAAAGATTATAGATAGCGAGTCACCGGATCTTGTTTTGCTTGATATATGGATGCCGGGTATCGACGGAATTGAGACATTAAAGGAGATAAAAAAAAATAATGCCTTTATCCAGGTAATAATAATATCGGGGCACGGGACAATAGAAACCGCTGTTAGGGCCACAAAGCTTGGAGCGTTTGATTTAATTGAAAAACCGCTTTCGATTGAGAAGGTAATTGTTGCGATTAATAATGCGCTAAACTTCAGGAGGCTTGAAGAGGAAAACAGATATCTTCGAAAAAAGACAATAGAAAAGCACTCGATAAACGGAGACAGCTCTCCAACCGTGGCTCTGAAAAAGCAGATAGCGATTGCAGCCCCGACAGATGCATGGATCCTTATCACAGGAGAAAACGGCACAGGCAAGGAGCTTGTTGCGCGTGCAATTCACCAGTTAAGCCCAAGGGTGGATCAACCCTTTATTGATGTCAGTTGCGCCGCAATTCCGGAAGAATTGATTGAAAGCGAGCTGTTTGGCCACGAGAAAGGGGTGTTTACTGAAGCGACCGGCAAGAAAAGAGGCAAATTTGAGCTGGCAAGCAATGGAACGATTTTCCTTGATGAAGTAGGGGATATGAGTTTAAAAACACAGGCCAAAATTCTTCGCGTGTTGCAGGAACAAAAATTCCAGCGTGTCGGAGGAAGCAGAACATTAAGTGTCAATGTCAGAATAATTGCCGCCAGCAACAAAGATCTTGAAAGGGAGATTGAAAATGGAAGCTTTAGAGAGGATCTTTACTTTCGGTTAAATGTAATACCTATCGAAGTCCCAAACCTGAAGAGTCGTTGCGAGGATATTCCGCTTCTTGTTGAAACCTTTTTAGATGAAAGCACAAAACAAAATCACAGTAAAAGAAAGAAAATAACCAGAGAAGCGCTCGATATTTTATGTGCCTACTCATGGCCGGGAAATGTCAGAGAACTGAAGAATCTTGTGGAGCGGATGGCTATCATGACGGAAAACGATATAATTGATGTTTCCGATATACCGGCGCCATATAATTCAAACCTTGGGGAAGGTTTGGGGCTTGTTGAATCGCAGTTGTTTATAATCGATTTTTTAAAGGATGCAAAAAAGGCCTTTGAAAAAGCATTTATCCAAAAAAAACTTTTGCAACACGATAATAATGTTGCAAAAACAGCCGAATCAATAGGGGTTAAGCGAAGCTACCTCTATAAAAAACTGAAAAACAAAACTTAGTTCGCTTTGCTCACAATTGGTCGAGTGGGAAAATGGTCGAGTGGGAAAATAGTCGAGTGGTCGAGTGGGAAAATGGTCGAGTGGTTAACTACTCAACTACTCGACTAATCAACCACTCGACCAATTGTGAGCAAAGCGAACTAAAGCTCAAAGGTCATATCGCTGCCGACACCAAAGCATTCAAGGTTTTCTCCTTTTTGAGCTATGATGGTTTTGCATTTTTTGACAATATCATCCATTTCTCTGTCTGTTCTTTCCTGGTTTAAATGGAACAGGCCCAATTTTTTTACTCCGGCTTCAAAGGATAGATCCAGCACACGAGTATATTCAGAATGCCCCCATCCTATATAGTTTTCATAATCGTCAGGCGTGTATTCGGCGTCATGAATAAGCAGATGAGCGCCTGAAGAAAACTCCAGATAGTCTTTATATGAAAGGCCTCCGGGATGGACAAAACCAAGTTCATTGTCTGTCAGAAAAACAAAAGTTTTATTATCTTCAATGAATTTATATCCACTGCCGCCGTTGGGATGGCTGATACGGATAGGGATTATCGATACTGATCCGATCTTAAATTCTTTGGAGCATGCTTCTTCGTAATATATGTTTGCCTTTAAATTGGAGAATTTTACAGGAAAGTTAGGAGGAGACATCAGCTTGGGAAGTATGTTTTCCACGAATTTACTGTGAAAGGGACATTTGTGCATCCGCAGTGTGGTGTTTTTAAAATATAGAGGCTTAAAAAAGGGAAGTCCCATTACGTGATCCCAATGGGCATGGGTGAAGATGATGTTATAGGTAGAGTTTTTCTCTCCCATCAATTTATTGCCGAGCCTTCGAATCCCGGTTCCGGCATCAATAATTATGATATCATTGCTTTTTGCCCTGATTTCTATACATGCGGTGTCACCGCCATACTTGAGATATTCTTTACCTGAAACAGGAATGGAACCTCTCGATCCCCAGGATTTTATAAGCATTTTTCAAAGCTCTCCCTTTGAAATCCTTTAAACAAAACCAACCTTGATGGCGTCATTCGTTTTTTGGCAGCTGATCAATATACCATTTCATCGGGTCGAGAATCTCATACCCCATCTTTTTAAATTTTTTCTTTAAAGGGGTTATATTTTGAGTCAATAGATATGGGAAAACCGCCCGTTTTTCTTTATCCCAGTATCTTGCTACCATAATGCTTCCAAAAGAAATGTGTTCTTCAGTTATTGCGTCGATAATTTTTTTCATCTGGCCTAACTTTTCTTCCACAATGATGCACATTAATGTTCCGGGGTCTTCCATACCCATAACATTGATAAACGCACGAAGAAGATCGCGTACAGAGATAATACCTCTGAGCTTTCCCTTTTCATCTACAACAGGAAACGCCCCAACACGTGTCTTCTGGATAAGCACAAGAGCATCTTGAATGGTATGCAATGGAGAAATGGCAATAGGATCTATTGTCATGATGTCCTTTATTAGGAGCTTTGCAATGTTAGCCTTTATTTTTTTGCTGTTGTAATCGTTTAAAGACATTGATGGCATGGCGCTTCTAATGTCACGATCCGAAACGATTCCGATCAGGTGATAATCCTTTGTTACAACCGGAAGATGACGTATTCGATGCTCGGCCATTTTCTCCTTTGCCTCAAAAATATCAGCATCTTTGTTGATTGTGATAACCTTTTTAGTCATCGATTTGCTGACAAACATTTTCCCCTCCACTACTTTTGTTCAAGACATCTTGTTTTGTTTAAAAATTATATTCAATTTTTAGTAATAGTTCAGCCACAAAGTCACAAAGACACTAAGATTCTAATCCGCCAACGGGCTCTGGCGGATATTTCTTATGCACAGTAAAAAGCAATATCTGTAAATTTTTTGGAGAATGAATTCGAGACCTTTGCAAGATGCCTATATTGTCATTGCGAGCGAAGCGAAGCAATCTCACAACACATTGATAATCCACGAGATTGCCGCGTCGCTTTGCTCCTTGCAATGACTAAAACAGCGGTTATTCAAAGGTCTCAATTCTTCCTTTCATATAAGGTTTTGAAAAATATGTCTTTCCTTTGTGACTTTGTGTCTTGGTGGCTAAGCCGTTACAATTTTTATTATTTATTTATGATTTAATAAAATTTCAACATGGTTTTTTGCAAGCTCGGGAAGACGTTTAAGGGAGTATCCCCCTTCAAGGACGGAAATCAGCCTTTTGTTTGAATACTTATCAGCCATTTCAACCAAGCTTTTTATTATCCAAGAAAACGCTTCAGTTGACAGTTTGATATCCGACATATCATCATCAACATGACTATCAAAGCCGGACGACACAATAATTACCTCGGGCTTAAATGATTCAAAGGCAGGAAAAAAATCCCTTTTTATAAGGCGTTTATACTCACTATCCCCACTGCCCGGTAATACCGGAGAATTCTTGGTAAATCCCAATCCGGCCCCTTCTCCCTCTTCAAATTCCCTTCCTGTGCCTGGATAAGCAAATGAAGGGTGCTGGTGGATTGAATAATAAAAGATATTTGGGTCATCTTCAAATATATGCTGCGTACCGTTGCCATGATGAACATCAAAATCAACAATTCCAACCCTTTTTATGCTCCATTCTTTTTGCAGATACCTTGCTGCAATTGCCACATTGTTGAAATAGCAAAATCCCATTGCTTTGTTGATTTCAGCATGGTGCCCGGGAGGCCGCACAGCACAGAAGGCATTGTCGATTTCGGCGTTCATGACAAGACGTGTTGTATCAAGGATACCTCCAACGGCCAGAAGCGCTGTCTCATATGTTGCCGGACATATGTGGTTATCGGGGCAGTCGAATGTCGAGTTGCCTGCAAGACAGGCCATTTTAAATCGCTTAATATATTCTTTGTCATGTACAGCCTCGATCCATTTTAGATCCGAAAGGCTGGCATGAATCAAAGTGAGCCTGGAAAGAAGACCAGCCTCTTTTATTCCCTGGTAAACAGCCTGAAGTCTTGCAGGCGCTTCCGGATGATAGGAACCGGTATCATGAAGCAGATATCTTTCATCAAATAAAAAACCTGTTTTTTTCATATACTTCTCTTCAAGTAGCGGTTAGCCCGGACATTTCATGACTAACCTTTAGTTAATAAGTAATAGTTCAGCCACAAAGACACGAAGACACCAAGATTATAATATAATTCTTTTGAAATCTACAATTTAGGAATTTAGAGATTCGCTTCGCTTAATTGCGAATTGAGGAATTTGGGAATTTAGGAATTGAAGGTATTCTGCTGATCTTAATCCCTTAATCCCTCAATCCCTCAATTCGCAATTCCTCAATCATAGCCCTTCTTTGTGCCTTTGTGACTTAGTGGCTGACCTTTTACGTTAATAATTTTATCAAATATCATAAATGCCGCTTTTACGGCCGGATTATCATTTGGCAGTTCGATTGTTGGACGTCCATTTAAATCATATTCGTATACCGCACTATCCTCAGGTATTGTTCCCACAAGCTCAAGCTCCTCATTTTTAATCATATTACGGACAGGATCGGGCAAAGGCTCATTTGCCCTGTTTAGAACAAGATAGCTTTTGCCGGCCACTACGCTGAGATTTTTTGCGAGTTCATTGATTCTTGAGGCAGTCTGAAGACCGCGTCTTGATGTGTCGGAAACAACGAGAAGAAGATCAACATTTTTTGTGGTCAGCCGGCTTATATGCTCCATTCCAGCCTCATTATCCATGACAATATAAGGATAATTGTCGCTCAGCCGTTCCATAAATCCTGCAAGAAGATTATTTACAGCACAATAACAGCCCGCCCCTTCAGGCTGTCCCATAACCAACAGGTCATATCCGTCTGCCTCAATTATAGCCTGTTCCAGTTTCATTGACATAAAAACATTCTTGCTCATACTGACGGGAACTTTGCCGCTTTTCATTTCTTCGCGGGCATTGCCGAGCGTATCGGCAACTTCAAGGCCAAGCACCTCATTTAAATTAGCATTGGAATCGGCATCTATCGCAAGGACAGGGATTTTCCCCTTGCCGACTAAATATTTAATCAGCATGCCTGCTAAAGTTGTTTTTCCTGTGCCTCCCTTTCCTGCAAGGGCGATTGAAAAAGGCATATCATCTGCTTTTTTTATGATTAAAACCCGCCCGAAAGTGGGACTGGAGCCCCGCGAGACGGGATTTACGCTTCGCTCCAACAAGCTGAAAGAATCTTTAATAATTAGGTCAGATAAATGAAACAGTCAACCTAAAATTTTATCCCAAAATCCGATATAGATTTTGAGTAATCAATCATATCCCTCCTTTGTGACTTTGTAAGACCTTTGCATAATTCAAGTATTGTCATTACGAGCGAAGCGAAGCAATCTCATAACACATTGATAAGCTACGAGATTGCCGCGTCGCTTTGCTCCTCGCAATGACCAAAATTGGGCAAAAGTGGGGGTTATGCAAAGGTCTCTTTGTGTCTTGGTGGCTGAACTGTTACATTTGCTCAAATTTATATTAGATTTTGCTCCCGTCAAATATTATTGACACATAGCGCATATTTGGTTAACCTCGTAAACTTAAACGGTTAACCAAATATGAAGGGCCAAATATGAAGGGCCAGATATGAAGGGACAGATACTTAAAATATTCAAAAGAAAAAAAGGGATTGTTTCAGGCGAGGCGCTTAGTTCTGAGCTTGGGATTTCAAGAGTTTCTATATGGAAACATATCCGCAAACTTCAGGGGTTCGGATATAATATTATTGCAACCACAACGGGATACCGGCTTATAGGCTCTATTGACGCCCTTTTCCCATGGGAATTTCCAGATAGAGAATCAAAAATCCACTTTTTCCCCAAAGTAACCTCAACAATGGATATTGCCGGAGAGCTTGCCAGGAAGGGGTGTCCACATTTTACTGTTGTAATAGCCGGATGCCAGAAAAAGGGCAGAGGTCGTTTAAAGAGGATCTGGCATTCTTCAGAAGGGGGGCTCTATTTTACCATTGTGCTAAGGCCGCAGATACCTCCTGTATTAAGCCTGAGGCTCAATTTTGCAGCCTCACTTGTTCTTGCTCAATTGTTACGTCAAATGTTTTGTATTAATGCCATGGTCAAGTGGCCAAACGACATACTGGTCAATGGCGGAAAGATCTCCGGGATGCTGTCTGAAATAGAGGCGGAAGCAGATATGGTCTCTTTTATAAATATCGGTCTTGGTATAAATGTGAATAACAATCCAACGCCAAAAGAACCAACAGCCACGTCATTAAGATCTATTCTCGGGAAAAAAATATCAAGAAAACAGCTCCTTTCTAAGTTTCTGGATGAATTCGAAACCTGCATTAATAATACGGTCTTTGACGACATAATCCCCGAATGGAAAAAATATACAACAACCCTTAACCGCCGCGTAAAGGTAGTAACAAGCCATGATACATCTGAAGGGCTCGCAATAGATGTGGATGAAAACGGAGCGTTGATATTGAAACTCGCAGACGGATCAATCAAAAAGGTTGTTTATGGTGATTGTTTTCACATATGAACACAAATCATTCCATACAGCTTCGCAAGACAGCATATGCTTCACTTTTTGCGGCATTTAAACGGGCTTCTTTTGCCTGACACCGGAGAGGTCAGGCTTGCCGTGGCCGGTATCCTTGCCATAGAACCAAGATGTGTTACTCGGAAAGACGGACAAACAAGTCCCTTTCATCAAACAGAAGCGACTGGATAACCCTTTTGGGGGTCATCTGCCTGTGCATCCTGCTCGTCAACAATTGACACATGAAAATGTCTATAGTACACCATCCCAAAAGTAAATATTGTTAAATTCGTAAAGTCAAAAACACACGCTTTTGTCATTCCCGCGAAGGCGGGAATCCAGTAATTACGCCTAATTATACAAAAGCGTTTTGCCTTAATCTTCGAAATTGGTACTTTCAAATAACTTAAGTAATGCCTGAACAAAAAGTCCGGTTTTTGGCGGGTGCCGCTCTAGCTCACTGCAGACGTCTTGTTTTATAAACCTGACACTTAACACCTAACACGTTTCGTAAAGGAGCATTTATAATTGAAAGTCGTAATTATAGGCGCAGGCGAGGTGGGTTTTAATGTTGCCAGACGCCTGGTCAACGAAAACAAAGATGTAGTTGTTATTGACAAGGATCATGAAGCAATCCGTCGCGTATCTGATAATATAGATGCCCAGGTTGTAAACGGGTCAGGAAGCAGCCCGATAGCACTTGGTGAAGCAGGTATTAAAGATGCTGAAATAGTCCTTGCCGTGACGAACAGTGATGAAGCAAATCTTGTGGCATGTCTTGTCGCAGACATACTTTCTCCATCAACAAAAAAGCTTGCCCGCATACGGAATGCCGATTTCGATCAATACCATGATAATTTCCGTAAATATGCTCCTCATATAGACACCGTAATCAACCCTGAGATTGAGGTTGTAAAAACAATTGACAGAATGATGAATATGCCTGGTGTCGTCGATGTCGGAGAATTTGCAGATGGTCTTATCAAATTTATCGGGATTCGTTTAGATAAGGATGCGCGATTAGCCGGAACCCGTCTCTCAGAGCTTTCCAGCATATCAGAAAAACAAAGGCCTCTTATTGTTGTCATTATCCGCAAAGAAAAGCTGATTATTCCAAGTGGAGATGACGTGTTATTGGCCGGCGACCTTGTATATTTTATTTGTGAAGAAAAAAAACTATTAGATACTCTAACTGTTTTTGATAAGTATGCAGAGCCTGCGCAACGCATTCTTATAATAGGAGGAGGAAAAATAGGAATAAGATTAGCCAGGTTGCTTGATGAAAAACCTGTTTATACCAAAATAATTGAAAAAAGTTCCGACCGATGCGCCAAGTTAGCCGAGCAATTGAATAAGGTTGTTGTGCTCCATGGAGACGGTTCTGACCAGGAACTCCTGAAAGAGGAAAATATCCAGGATATTGATGTGGTTGTCACACTGACAAACGATGAGGAGATTAATATTTTAGCTTCGCTCCTTGCCAAACAAATGGGAGCGCGCAAAACAATCACAAAGATCAGCAAGTTCAGCTATTTTCCCTTGATGTCGACCATCGGGATTGAACAGGTTGTCAGCCCCCGACTTTCTGCGATCAATACAATTTTGCAGCATATTCGTCGCGGCAAGGTGCTTTCCTCCATATCAATTAAAGGTGAGCAGGCTGAATTCATGGAGGCGGTGGCTCTTGAAACTTCAGACATAGTGGGCAAACCTCTAAAGAATATTTCATTCCCAAAAGGGGCGCTTGTTGCCGGCATAATAAGCGAAGAGAATTTTATTATCCCTGCCGGCGATTCCATTATAAATCCTGGTGACATGATAATAATATTCGCAAGAAAACAGGCCATCCCGAAGGTTGAGAAAATCCTCGCAGTTAAACTGGAGTATTTTTAAATGCGCTGGCGTTATCTAATTAATATCGTTGGCGTGTTGACCATTTTTTTGGGGCTGACCATGATATTGCCCCTTATTGTCGGCCTTTATTTCAATGACCAAAGCGTTATTCCCATTTTAAAGTCTATTGTGATAACGATATGTTCAGGTTTTTTGCTTCACCTATCTTTCAGGAAAGCTAAGGCTGAATTCATCAGCCAGCGGGAAGGCATAGCAATCGTGGCCGTCGCGTGGACGGTTGTAGGTCTGTTCGGAGCATTACCGTTTTATCTGAGTGGTGAAGTAAGTTCTTTCGTGGATGCTTTTTTTGAATCGGTTTCCGGGTTTACCACAACAGGAGCATCGATTTTAACCAACATAGAGGCTGTATCAAAAGGGCTCCTTTTCTGGAGAAGCTTTATCCAGTGGCTTGGCGGTATGGGTATCATACTCTTATCTGTGGCTATCCTTCCATTTTTAGGGGTCGGCGGCATGCAGCTTTACAAGGCGGAAATACCAGGCCCTGTCCCGGACAAGCTAAAGCCACGAATAAGGGATACGGCCATGATTCTTTGGAAGGTTTATGCCATCATTTCTCTGGCAGAACTTGTTCTTCTGTTGATAGGGGGCATGAATCTTTATGAAGCTTTGTGTCATACATTCACAACAATGCCGACAGGTGGATTTTCAACAAAAAATGCTTCAATCGCTCATTACAACAGCCTGTATTTTGATGTTGTAATCATTTTTTTTATGTTGCTTGCCGGGATAAATTTTTCGCTTCATTATCAGATGCTCAGAGGAAAACCGCTTGCTTTCTGGCGCAATTCAGAGTGCCGATTTTTTCTTGGTGTTGTTTTTTTCTTGGTTATTGTCGTGTCATTTAATGTTTATGGCTCAATATATGAAAAAATCGGCGAGGCTTTGCGCTTTGGAGCTTTTCAGGTGGTCTCTATTATTACGACTACGGGCTATGCGACAGCCGATTACGAAAAATGGCCTGCCATGTCCCAGCTTATCCTTTTATTTTGCATGTTTATGGGGGCCTCAGCAGGTTCAACAGGCGGAGGTATGAAATGCATCCGTGTCATGCTTTGTTTTAAGTATTGTTACAAAGAGCTGTTTTCCCTTATTCATCCACATGCGGTTAAGCAAATAAAAATGGGAGGCAAAGCGGTTTCAGATGATATAATGAGGAGTATTTTAGGGTTTCTCGCCCTTTATATGAGCCTTTTTGCTTTTTGCGCTATCCTGCTCGCAGGCATGGGGGTGGATTTTATTACCTCTTTTGGCGCGGTTGCAGCCACTATCGGAAACATAGGGCCGGGTTTTGGGATTGTCGGACCGGCCGACAACTATACGCAGATACCGTTTGCCGGCAAATGGCTGCTTATATGGTGCATGCTTTTGGGAAGGCTGGAAATTTACACAGTAATAATCCTTCTTGTGCCTGAATTCTGGCGCAAATAATATTCGTAGCAATTTAGGTCTTTCAAAAAAGACTTCTTTGACAAGATTAACACGATATTCAGGATTAAAACATCAAAATTCATCATGCTTGTCCGCCTCTGGAGGGTAAATCCTCATCAAAATCCCTTACTTTGCGTTTGATTTCAACCCGCCCGCCATTGCGAGCTCAGACGAGGTGGGCGGGCTTTCCGTTCACCGAAATTAATAGTTAAACTTAAAACCATAACCCATTCGATTGTAAACTCTATATGCACAGCCAATGATTTTCTCAGTCAATTCTCTGTATTTCATTTCTCAGGATATGATTTTTTATGATTTACTGGCTAATTAGAGCAAGACTTAACCTTGTTTGTTTACTCGAAACAAAATCTTGTTTATCCTGTTATCCTGTCTGATTTTTTTCAAAGGGCTATAGTATTACAACTATTTTTATTGACAAGAATAAAACTTATCATTAAGATATTTGTTTTTTTAACAGGGCCGTTAACTCAGTTGGTAGAGTATCTGCCTTTTAAGCAGAGAGTCGCGCGTTCGAGCCGCGCACGGCCCACCATATATGCGTCCCCATCGTCTAGCCTGGCCCAGGACACCGGCCTTTCACGCCGGCAGCACCGGTTCAAATCCGGTTGGGGACGCCACAAAAAAAAATCAAGGACTTAGAAAAATCTAAGTCCTTTTTTTATTTGTTTTGGTTCAGGACATCCCGCTTTCCAAAATTTTAGTTCGTTCACTAAACTAAAAGAGCATTTCCCTAATGCTGATAGGGTAAGCAAATTGACTGTATTTAATATCGGTGGAAACAAAGTACGTTTGGTTGCAGCAATACATTTCAATCGCAACAAGCTCTATGTTCGTCATGTATTATCACATGCAGAATATGACAAAGGTAAATGGAAGGAATGAATCATGGTTATGTATAGTCTGGATGAAATATCAAATAAATGGCAACCGTTAGCCCCTTTTTTATCAGTTCCCGGCACAGAAGACGAATATGACAATTTGGCAACTTTTTTAGATCAATTGATTGACAAAGTTGGAAATGATGAAAAACATCCATTAGCCGTATTGATGGATACTGTTGGAACGTTAATAGAAGCTTATGATAAAGAACATTTCCCATTTTCAGAAGGCGATCCAATTGATGCCCTAAAATATTTTATGAAAGAACTTAATTTGACACAAAGCGATTTATCGGAATTAGGTAGCCAAGGAGTTGTATCTGAAATCCTATCAGGAAAACGAAGTTTAAATGTTCGCCAAATTAAACTTCTTGGTAAACGCTTTCATTTATCACCGTCGACTTTTTTATAATATCCGCACTGTGAACATATAATTTTACATCTTTTCCCATTGAAAATAGTAATATCATTTCCAAGGAAATGTCCGAAAGTTATGTGGTGTCCGCAATCCAGACGAAACTTTTTACCTGCTAATGCTTTGTATAGTATCTCCCGCAACATTTCTGTCTCCTGATATTCCTTTTCCTGCTGCCTTGTCATGTTATCCTCCTTCAAACAAAAAAGCCCTTAAAGCCGGAATATCCGACAATAAAGGCTCTTTGTTTCTGTTTTATGATTATTGTTTTAAGTCTTCTTTCGTTATGCTGTTTCTATTATCCTCCTTTCAAAACAAAAAAAGCCATCTGCCCGCGGGGGGAAAATGGCTCCTAATTAATGATATAAATTACTTCAGTTTATTTTGTTATCAGTCTGATGTTTTTATTATAAAGAAGTGAGGATAGGGGGGGCATTAATAAATAAGCCGCGAAAGGCTCTACGTCATCATATCATAGGTACCGCAGACAATAAATCTGGTCGGATAAAAGATTATGACAATGATAAATTAAGAAAAAAATAAAATAATGGATTCGATTAACTAATGCCATTCATTGCGTAAGGGATGGAAGTGCTCTTATATGGCCTGTGAGGAAGTCTAAAAGGCATTTTTGAAGATAAGTTAGGAAGTAATAATGGCAATTGGGTTGCAGATGACGATGTTGCAGATTACATATAAATATCGCAACTATCTGTGAATAAGGGTAGATGTTTGATTCATATGTGTTTGTAGCAGATTAATTAATTTAGAATTTAAGTCAGGGAGTTTGCTTGTTAAAAAAGGATATAGGGAAAAGCTTAGCTTTATCTCATTAACTTTTTATTGCCTGTTGACACGGAAAGACTCATATGTGTTATCTATATTTATGGCGAAATTTGGTTTTTGATTCTCTGTATGTACTCATTGCAACTATCATCATTAAAATATTTGTCCAAATTATGAAAATTATCAAATGCCATCGGAAGTCGTTCTGAAAGACCGTTTTCAAAAAACGCACCCATAATTATCGGACCATATCGCTTTACTTCATTTATTAAGCCAAAATAATCGTCATCACCGGCTATTAGCAAACCGACATCGAAGTTCTGGTTAAAGGCGTTTATTAGCATCTCCATTGTCAAAGCTATGTCAACACCCTTCTCTTTGCCATTTCGTTGTTTAAATAAAACAGGCTCAAAATCTAACATACGGAGATATTTACAAAGCTTATTGTAATATTTATCATCCGCTTTATAAGACGAAAACCAGTATCTTCTAATTTTTACAAATTCTTTTACATTTTTATACACATTGTTAACAATTCGGTGAGCTAAATCAATCGCCGCAAACGGAGGTTTCTCTGCCCTGAAAGGTATAGAAATTATCCTGGACATCTCAATTAGTAAATTAGAACCATCAACAAATACCATCAATCTTTTATAATGTGGTGCTAAGTTTTCAGAATGATATTGGGCCATTTTTATTTTTCCTTATAAATAACGTCGCTTTTCAGCGGCCGCGGCTTTTTGCGGTCCGCTGTAAAAGTTTTGTTAGGCATTTTTATGTATTTCGAATGATTCAATTATGAAACTTTCTACTGGCTTCCACAGTTCAATTGTGTTGTTAATTTCTTCGAAAACTTTCGCATTATTTTTTTCACCAAAATTTTTCATTTGATTGTAATTGCCTTCAAAGTCGTTTATTTCACTACAATGCTCTCGTAAAACCGTTGGAGTTACGTGAATATTATTATTTTTCAACTTCAGAAAGGCAACAAGGATTCTGCTATTAATTTGATGGGGGTTTTTAATCCACCGCGGGATCTTTCTTCTTACTTTTTTAATTTCTTCGCTTTCTTTATTTTGACCGTTTGGCAAAACGGTACTTTCCTTGATATGTTTTGTGATTATTACATTTGAATCATAGGTGACATGGCAGGTGTGGCATAAAAATTTGAAACAACTTCCAATTGGCAGATGAGCGTTGAGAATTTTGTTTTCTGCTTCTTCAATGTTGCAATGAATAATTTCGCTGTTGGTGTAAGATTTTAAAATTGCTTCAATTATTGTTCGTCGTTCGCGGCCATGGATGTGTGCTGAGTGCAGCTCTTTTTTTTGACCGCAACCTTCACAAATACCCTTCAGGTTTTGCCGATATTTTCTGGTTAAATTATTTATTGCGTTTCGAATTCTCGGCCCGATAAAGTGATGAAATTCCTGAATTGTTCCTTTGAAAATTGCCATAATTATTCCTGATGCCTAACCCTGGCTCAGTTGCGGCCCATACTGAACTTGATTCGAAGCAGTAAATGAATGCGTAATATTGGACAACAATAGGCCGCAAAATTGCGGAGGCCGTCAACTGCAGCCGTTTGTTGGGGGCTCTATTTAATTAATTCTTCTCCAACAAGAATTGTTTAAAATATTGCTTTGCAGAACCAACTCTATTTTGAAAGGTATATATGTCGATTTCTAAACAAATCATTTGTTTAATTGACCTGATTTTTAGACCAGACAAATTATCTCTAAAAAATATGACTGGGACTTGAAATAGAAGTACATCACCCGATTGTTCAACAACTTGATTGATGACTTGAAACTCATTATTTTCAATTTTTGATATTGGAATCTCAAACCACCATACAGGCTTGGCTGAGTTAACCGAAGAAAAATGCGTATTCCCTTGGTTGAGGTTAATCCCATATTTTTCTTCTGCAAGTATCAGTGCTTCAGCTTTTCTCATATTTTTTTTGCACCCCAACGCCAGCCATCACCCGACGCGAAAGGAGCGCAGCGACTGTAGCGGTCGGGTGTATGGCATTGTTCGGTTTTTCCAGTTATCAAATGCCGTTATAAACAAAGCTGTAAATTACTATCCCTCAACATTGTAGTGCATCATGAAGACAGCAAGTTGCCTACCGTATTCAATATCACCAAACATATTATCACCTGGTGTATGGATAATATCGCCAAAACCAGCACTACGAACAAGAAAGTTTGCAAACGCATCAACGCTCGCATTTGACAGGTGATATCTGGGGAATGATGGATAAGTTGATGATTATACAATACTATTATACTACTATGCCAAGAAATTTACCCTTTAAATAACGGCAGCAATAACTGGAAGAAAAAGCTGATGATGCGCTGGCAAAAGCTATATTCAACAGTGAAATATGCAAAATACAAAAAGTGCCATAGCTTTTTCTTTCGGGTTCATTGCTTTGTTATTGCACAAACCTACTAATAAAAATACTTTTTATGTCCTGTGTAGGTGCGCCTTTTTAAAATGGTGTAAATAAAATTTTTTCGATATTGTCGTTCAAAATATCTGCTATTTTCTGAGCATCTTCCTTTGAAGTTGATTCCTGTGAAAGACTAAAACCCATTAATCCCGCACGAGAAATACAAAAACCAGTTTCATCTATGATTTCAATCCAATATTTCTCATTATGTTTGCTGACAATAAATTCTGGTTTAACTTCTTTACTCATTAGATTTACCTTTTCAAATTTGTAGTGGCCATAACACAGAACTCACCTGCCTCCAACACTGCGGGGCGCTGAACCTTGAAAAACCACCTGCTTTGATACGGAGCAGAGCATTTCAAAAACCGCCGAGCTGTTGGCGGTCAGGTGCAGTGCCTTGTTCTCCGGCGGTATCAAGTGCGACAGGGGTCAAAGTAAAAACACGAGCGAGTCGACCTGCTTTGTGCAAATCCCCTCTACGAAGAGCATCTCGCACATCATCAAGCTTCAATGCATCATCAAGGGACAAATAAGGCGACCAACCTTCATCAGTATCAATCAGTTCGATTTCAACTTCGGCCACATATTGTCCTTCGTGTACTAATTTTTTATGTTGTCTCTTCCTCATGACATTCTCCTTATGAAATCACTTGACCATTTGGCTGGATCCGGCCTGTAAGCGGTAACCAAAACAGCTGGCGACCTGGCGCCTTTGGGAATTCCCCATACCACATGGATCGGATTAATCTCAGAATCTTTCTGTAACACTAATACACATGGTCCTTTTATGTAGTCAGGATAATCATCAATTACTATGGCTTCCTTAATACCGAGCAAAACGTCCCTAACAAAAATGCCATCTTCAGCCAATTCATCATAACCATGATCAGATATTTTAATATCTTTGCGTTCAACAAGTTCGATAATCCGTTTGAGTGTAATGCTCATATTAAAATTTTAGCCTCTCAGGCTCCTTTTTGCAATGATTCCAATGTGAATATCCGGTTAATCTTGGCCGGAGAACTTTGATGTAGTGGGCCTATAAGCCCGATTTGTTTTCGTGCATTATTGCCTGCGAAAAAGAAAAATAGGGTAATTTTGCACGATAAAACCCCCTGCTAAGGGTATTATCGTGCGATTTTGCCGAATAAAAAGTCTTGACATTATAACAGAATGACTGGGGAGATACATAATCTTTTAATTCTCCTACACCCTATCCAGTTATTATATAGTTTCTGACTATTCCCACAGATATCTTCATGACACCTTAAATTTCAGGTGGACGTGGTTCTTTTAAATACAAATCATAAAAGCACCGTCCTTATCATTTATAACGTCCTGCCAAGAAAAAAACAAGTAAGATTAATTCCACAGCAGGTTTTTCTGTGTCTTTTGATTAGGTTAAGTCAATATGATTTATTATTTGTGTCGGACTGTAATCGCTTTTTCCTGACCAATTATACCTGCTTTTGTTATGGTTATAATGGTGTTTTAAATTACAGTTCTGTACCGCTGGTTGTCAACAACTTATAGAAAACTGTATTCTATACTATGCTGTAATTACTATACTATTACACTATGTTAAAGATTGAAGCGGTGCTGAATGGGCAAGTGTAAAATACTTTGCAGGGGTACCATAGACACGCCCTTCCCATAAGAAAAACCCACCGTTATTCACACAAGGACAATTGGGCCAAAATAGTATATATGACAATGATGTAAAAAATCATCTGATATATTTTTGGCTTTAATATTGTTGTGTGAGATTGTGGCTATCACTTGCTGATTTTAGTATATCGGTGGGCTTTCTATGTCTCTTGGTTGGATAGAATTCGTAATATTTACAATAGTTTTTAATGCTAATATAGCAGCACGGGTAAACAAGGAGTATCTTTGGGGACGCCACTAAAAAGTAAACTGAAAAAAATGAACATCGAACATCGAACGTCCAACATCGAATGTTGAATGGGAAAAGATGAATAAAAACTAAAGTGAGCTAAAGTGCCTAAAATGCCTAAAGTTGTGGTACGCCTTCGGCGTGCTATAGATTTTCAGGGCTTGGTTATAAGTTCAGATAGAAACAAAATGAGCAAAGTTGTATGGTGAAAAAAATTAAAACTGGCAGCGCCGAAGGCGCATTCCTTAACTTTAGGCACTTTAATATACTTTAGCTCACAAGGCACTTATGTTCGCACCGAAGGTGCGCTAATTTGAGGAGCGGAGCGACATCATTATTCGACGTTCAATGTTCGACCTGCCCGCAACGCTTCGCTTGCGAGGCGGACGGGTGTTGGACGTTCATCTTTCAAAACAACTCCGTATGGCATAAATGCAACCTGTGAATGTTTACAAAACGACTTAGCGCTTATGGGACGCCAACCCCGAATTCTTTTTTATGCGGTCGAGTGGTCAACTATTTTCGACTCGACTAATTTCCTACTCGACCAATTTACTTATATAATATAAGCCGCAGGTGCCCATCCCTGACCTGAGTAAGGTATACGTCATCCATCCCCTGGTGATCCCGCGGTCCGAAATTAATAACCGCTCCGATTCCTACATAATGTTCTTTAATAGACTCTAGTGCCCTGATAAACCCTTCCCTCGAAATATCTCGCCCTGCCCGTCTCAAGGCTTCGATCAGGATTCTGGCGTTAATAAAACCTTCAAAACCTACAAAGTTTGGGTTATCCTGCGGATAATACTTGGCTAACAGACGGGAATATTGCTCGCATGCAGGCAGAAGAAGCCGTTCAGTAGGCGGAGGCACAACCTGGGTAATCAAGACCCCCTCAGCAAAATCACCAAGCTCCTGGACCAGTTTATCTCCCCCAACAAAAGAGACATTATGAAATAAAGGATTATACCCGCCGGCCCTGGCCTCTTTTATAAACTCGGCACACGGGCTGTAGGTCCCTATCATGATGACAGCCTTTGCCTTAGAAGATCGAATCTTATCAAGGGCTTCCTTGATCTCTACGGTTCCCCTTACAAAACTTCCCGTGGCCACTGGAGAAAGATTATATTTTTGCAGGGCGATCTGTGTCCCTTTAAGCCCGTCAAGGCCATAGTCGTCATATTGATAGAATACTGCTATGCGGCGCAGCCCTTTTTTCTCCACAAAATAACGGACAATAGCATTGGTTTCGTGGTAGTAAGATGATCGAACATTAAAGATATAGTGCCGGAAAGGAAAACGGAGCTTATCGGCTCCGCTAAAAATACCGAGAAGCGGGGTCTTGGTCTTTTCAACGATGTCTATGATCTTTACAGTGGTCGGTGTTCCCACATAACAGAAAAGGCAAAACACCTTGTCTTTATAGATTAACCGGTTTGTGTTGGTTACACATCGCGGCGGATCATATCCATCATCATGGGCAATCAGCCTGATCTTGCGGTGGTGGATGCCGCCCTCGCTGTTTATTTGCTCGATCAAGCACATAGCGCCGTGCAGGTATTGCGTTCCCAAAAAGCCCGCATGTCCGCCAAGAGCCAGAGATGAACCGATTACTATCTCATTGGAAGTTACGCCGGGAGCGGGAAGAATATCTGAGGCCACCGGCTGCTTTAAATCCATTCTCTCTTCTATCAGCGGCAATTCCAACTGAAGATAGCCGTAAAGGCTATAAACACCAAGACCTATCAAAATCGCGATAATGCCAAGCCATATCTTTTGCAAAATGTGTTTTCTCCTTTTTAATTGGTCGAGTGGTCGAGTAGTTAACCACTCGACCAATTTCCCACTCGACTACTCGACTATTTATTAAGAATCTTATTTATCTTATCCATCAAGTTCATGGGACTAAACGGCTTTACAAAATATTCGTCAGCGCCTGCGGCAAACCCCTTTTTCTTATCCGCTTGTTGTCCTTTGGCTGTAAGCATAATGATATAGATATGCTTTGTGGCAGGGTCTTTTTTGAGAAGCCTGCATACCTCAATACCATCCAACCCCGGCATCATAACATCAAGTAAAATAATATCCGGCATGGACTCTCGTGCTTTCATTAAGCCCTCTTCGCCTGATGATGCATGCAGAATCTCAAGCTCGTCTATAGAAAGCGTGACTTCTACCAGCCTTCTTACTTTTTTCTCGTCATCGACTATCAATATCTTTTTCATTTAGTCTGTATCCTTCCGAACGTAGTCGAGTAGTCGAGGAAGTCCGAAAACAATCGTTGTTCCTTTCCCAAGTTCGCTTTCTATATCTATCTTTCCATTATGAGATTCTACAATATGTTTTACAATGGACATACCAAGACCTGTGCCGACGATTTTAGCTGTTTTCTTTCGCTTTACCCGGAAAAACTTATCAAAGATATAGGGAAGATCCTGCTTTGATATTCCAATGCCGTAATCTTGTATGCCAATCCAGACCATATCATCTTTCGCAAAAGCCTTGCACACAATATCGCCGTCCGGAGAGTATTTAATTGCATTATCAAGAATGTTCTTCACAACCTGGTCTATTCTTTCTTTATCCGCGCTTACAAGGGGAAGATTTTCTTCCGTATCTACAATAATGCTTTTGCCGGTCTCTACTCCGGAATAAAAGTTAGTGTTTTTCAATAAGATATCAGCTAAATCGACAGGCTTTTTTACAAGCCCAAAATCCTTTTGAGCTCCTATCCGTGAGATATCGAGCAGATCATCAACAATCTTGCTCAGGTGGATCGATTCCTCATTAATAAAGCCCAAAAATTCCTTTTTCTGTTTTTCCGTCAAATCTCTTGTCAGGAGGAGCTCGCTGTATCCCAAAAGGGTGGTCAGGGGTGTGCGAAGCTCATGAGAGGTTATGCCTAAGAATTCTGACTTGGCTATGTTGGATTCCATCAGCTCATTTTGGGTTACTATTAATTCCCGGTTGGTTTTTTCCAAATCCTGGGTGCGTTGCCGTACCTTTTTTTCAAGGGTCTTGCTATATTGATCTATTTTGTCTTTTGAATAGGCCAGATCTTCAGCCATCTTGTTGAAGGCCACAGCCAGAGCGCCAATCTCATCTTTGGAGTTTACAGCAGCCCTTTGAGAAAGATCTCCTGCTGCCAGTCCTTTTGTAACTTCTGTCAGGCGCTGGATGGGTCTAATAATTGGGTTGGCTACTTGAAAGGAGAGGAGTATCCCCATAAGAATACCCATACCGGAGATCAGCATCCCAAAGCGGAAGATTTCAGACAAACGCGCATAATACTCTGTTGCATCATAACCGATACTTACCACTCCTTTAAATTCATCATCGATTCTCAGCGGCATATCAAACATATATATTTTTTGACGTGGGGCTAACCTGGTGTAGATTTCCGCCCCATTGATAATTGCCTTAACCCCCTTATCAGCGGCAATCGTGCCGACTTTACTCAAGTCACTGCACGCTGTGATACGGCTGTTGTCGTCGACAATCATTATCCGGGAAATAATCTCGGATTCCACTGTTAATCTGTCCACTAATCTTTGAATATGGATCAGTTCGTTTACATCCCGCATGTTTTCGATACTGTAACTGAGCGATTCAGCCATGATGCGGCTGTCTCTCTTCATCTGGGCGGCAAGTTGCACCTGATCTCTTGGGCGCGCACGCAGATATTCGCGCAATTCAAAGGCAACCTCTAACAACCCCAGAATCTTATCACCCTTTTTAAGAGGGTAAACCGCTGAATAGACCTGCTCTCCCATTTTGGTGTCAAATCCGCTGACATAGTAACCATTTTCTAATGCATTTGAAATTAGATGGGAGGATGCAACTTCCCCAACCTGCTCCCTGAATGTGGCGGATGTAATTCGACAACTACTATCTATGACCCATACGCCGAAAATCCCTTCAGTCAGGGACAATTCCTCCACGAGCGTTTGCAGGTTTACCTTTTCGGCAATAATTTTCTGGTTTGTGATACTGATAATCAATGCACGATTCAAGATAACGGCATTATCCTGCATGTTGGTAAGAAGGCTCTTTTTTTCGTGCATATAGCTGGCCCAGAAGGATAGCAGCGCTATGAAGACAAGCAATGCAATCATAGCCGCTATAATCTTGGCCCGGATGCCCATGTCTTTTGGGGATTGCATATGTGAACTCAGCTCCGCTTCTTATCAGAAATCAGGGTTATTGCAATCGGAACGGCGGCGATTAGACATACAATCAAAAGGATTACGCAAAGAAAAGCGCAGCGACGATAAATAGTATATAATTCCATACCTCCTTTTTTCAAAAATTTTTCGGCTATGTTTCTTACTTTTTTACCCTCTGTTTTTAGGGCACGCAAGGTATTATCCTGATACTCATAGTTCTTTATAATCTCGTTAAAGAGCAGGTTGTCTTTGCTCATTAATTCCCCAATCCTCTTATCCTTCTGCGACCAGATCAAAAGATTTGTCACTGCTTCCTTCCGCTTATCCTCAAAAGCGATTTCATCCGGAGGTCTGGAATGATTTCGGTAGATGATGTACCCCTTTTCATGTATGCGAATCTCCTGCAGGGCAATGATGCCGCGCTCGGGATTCATTTTTGAATATATGACCGCGAGAATATTTTTTTCTAAATCTCTTATCTCGGCGATGTTTTTATCAATGGCTTCATGATATAGAACGAGCTGATCGAACAATCGCTCATAAATGTTTATGGTCTCTTCCCAGATGGAAAATTCGAAAAAGTCTTCCGGCTTTCCGGCAAACGCTGGTTTTTCATAAAAAGAGAGTATCTCTCGCAATTCGCTTATTTTATCTTTAATATTGTCTAACGCGTCATCGTTATGGTGGAGGAGATAACTCTTTGCCTGTAATTTCATCTCCGATACTAACTCCTGTATCTCTTTTCCGCTGTCGATCATATGGGAGTATTTCGGGATTGCCCTGACATTTAATAAAACAATGGAGCTGATAATAAGAAAGAGAACAATACAGATACTAAAGGCGATTTTAATTTCTTTGATGTTTTTCATCTATGGAGACACCTCTTTTTTTACTTTAGGCTCGATTTTGTGTTCAATCCGCTTCCGGTATTTTTCATAATCAAATTCCGGTGTCCAGTTGCGATCATGACATTTAATGCAGACACTTTGATAATCTATTTTTCTTCCAATCGGAAGCGCCTCCTTGTCATAGGGGCTGTCCTTGTGTTTGCTGCCTGGTCCGTGGCAGGCCTCGCACTGGACACCCCTTAATTCCGGTGTAATCTTTTCGCTGACAAAACCCTGAGGTTCGCGATAACCTGTGGTGTGACATTTCAAACAATAGGGGTTGTTTTGCATCCTTCCCAGCCGTACAAAGGCATTGGCATGGGGGTCTTTTTCCCATCCCTTAAAGTATTCGAAATGACAGAGGCGGCATTTCCTGTTGCCGATATAATATTGCTCTTCAGCGGCAAAAACATCGCGGGCGCCGAGTTGGAACAAGGATGGCGTGAGGGAACAGAAAATTGCCTCAAGGAGTAAGGCTATGAATAGAATAATAATAAACTTGAACTTGGTCATTTTAATCACCTGTAGTCATAATTTAAATTTTGTAAATAATACCAAATCAATAAAATTAATGTCAACACTCAAATTTCGCACCCTTAATTTCTATCAGTGTCAAGGCGGTAAATGGCCGAATTCAATTTTTAAAGTGAAATAATATTGATGTTTCGCTCTAAAAATTTATTTCGGCCATTATAGTTTAAAGCTTTAGATAAATAAAATGGGGGCGAAACTTGAGTCAATACATATCGATTTTATCTGTACTATTTGATATTATTGTAAAAGAAAAAATGCCATAATTAGAATTGTTGCTTGATTTATATCATATATTAATAGTATCGTTTCTAACGAAAAATCAAGAATTCCGTGGTGTATTAGGCATAGGCGCTCAAATAAGGGGGAAATCATTAACAATTAGTAATTCACAATTGATTATTGATTATTATACAAAATGGGTCGGTGTCGATAACTACTTAATTTGTTAATACAAATTGTCAACAATCAATTGCTAATTGTCAATTGTGAATTTTACTCAACTACTCTGGGGTTAAAAAAATGCTTATTTAAGTGCTTATGGGGGTATCAGGGGCATAGAGGAATAAAGTGATTACAAGCTGTTCATTTGGGGTCATTGTTATTAAAGGAAAACAATATACTTCAGACCTTATTATCTATCCTGACGGACATGTAGATGATTCGTGGTGGCGGAGAAAAGGGCACAGCCTTTCATTGGACGATATAAACAAACTTGTTGAATCTAATCCGGAAGTCATTATTGCCGGTACCGGTGTCAGCGGATTGATGAGGCCTGAGTCTGGACTTGATAAACTGCTTCTTAAAAAAGGCATAAGGTTTGTTGCGCAGCCAAACCAGAAGGCAATGAAAATTTATAATGAACTGTCATCTATAAAAAGGGTCGGCGCCTGTTTTCATTTAACATGTTAACCTTACAACGATACTTAAAGTAATTTATGAAAATTATGCCGCTTTGCGACACTAAAGGCTAATAAAAAAACTACCAGGAACCTATCTGCATGTTTTTCCGTTTTCCGCCCGCAAGGGAACACCCGCAAACAGCTATCCGGACCAAATCTCCACGGATACTATCAAAATAAGATGTCAAAAAATGCGAGAGCTTGGAAATAATAAGAAAATGGCGTTTTATCAAAAACTTGTCGGGGAAAAGGTGGAACTCTTAATAGAAGGCGCACGATCAAGATCTACAGGCCATTTGAAAGGAATAACTTCAAACTATGTTCCTGTTTTTGTAAGTGGTAAAGATAATCTGAAAAATTGTATTGTTCAAGCCAGGATTGATAAATTGTGCGGTAAAAATGCTGTTTTTGGCAAGATATTATAATTGATAATAGAAACGCATAATTTCATGGGATGTCCCCATGCCCCAGGGTAGAATACAAAAAACATATGGGGACAGGTATGGTGTCACCACATTTCATTTTTTTAAATACTGCGATCAATAAATTCAATGCTGGAATGTTTGGAGCATATGGTCATGGTCATATCAGTGATATGGTAGAATCTTATTTCGTTTTTATCGATGCAACAAGAGGAGATGTGTTATGGCAACATGGAATCTATACACAGGGAGAGCCAATAGAACCTAGTGAAAAATTCCTTGAGAACGTTCTAAAGTTTTTCCCAGCGAGAAATGAACCGTTTGACCAAAAGGCGTGTGCCAAGGGAAAGGATGGCTTTGTCTATTGTAAGTAATTCATCGATACCCCATGAGATATTCGGCCTTCTCATTTCCCACCCATGTCCGCCACAGATTTTACTTTTGCGGGGAATGCGGGACATCCATAAATAAGTAAACAACTATCTTTTAAGCATGATTTGGTTACTTATTTATGGGCCCGTTCTTATCCATCACTTGCCATAGAAAATAAATTCTTGCCCTTTATGAAAATTTTTGCTATGAGTAACGGGATGTATTTTTTCATGCCTCAACGAGAGAAAGTAAGTTTAGAACAATTATATATTTGAGAGAAGGAGGGAACATAATATGAGATCGTCAGCAAAGGATTATATTCTATTAGTAGTTTGTATTTTCTTTGTAACCGCATGTGCCGTAAGAACGCCTGTACAGAAAGTATCGATCTCAGACATAAAGGCAAATCTCAAGTACGAAAACGTCATCTTCAGAAACTTTACGGCAAATCCCGGCGTTAAGGCCCCTGAGGGACCGATGATGGAATGCAGGCAGAGTGCAATCAATTATCTTCAGATGAAACTCATATATAAGAAAACAGAGCAGGATAGCGGTAATTCATATACGGGATCGACTATGTATGTGGATATGAATGTCACGAGTTTAAGGGTTGTCGCCGGGGCGGCTCGCTTCTGGGCCGGGGCATTTGCAGGACGATCCAACATGAATATAGACGTTAAACTCATAGATGCTGACGGTATGGTAATTGCTCAAAAAGAATTGATAGGAGCACCGAATGCCTTCGCATCCGCATGGAGCTTTGGGGGTGCCGACAGGTCACTCGCGCAAAAGATGGGTTTTTTATTAGGTGATTTTATTCTGGCGAATTCAATAGGAAAGTAAAACAAAATCAGACGGAAGAAACCAGAGATGCGCCATGGTCTTGAATTTGTGACACTTACAGTATATACTTTCCCTGTCCCCCCGGAAAAGACGGAACGACATACTTAAGAAACCTGTTCACAAGCTTTACCTTGACGCCGGAGGTGTTTAAAAACTTCTCTACAGGTGCAATGATCAAGAGGAGCGGAATCAGATACGTCGTAATCAGAATTCTAAAGAAACCGCAGTGAAGCTTTCGGGTTGAAGCAAAATTATTTTTAATAAAAGGAGATAATAAAAGCCGCAGGATCATGAAAAAGGGAGGAACAAGAAAAACAGTGAGCACGGAAAATATCTCAAAGGCCATATCTAATATTTTGTTTTTGCCGATGAGATCTCGAAAATTGTTCCGTGAATAGGTGTTCGGCCTGTCAGATGATATTGCCTCTAAAAACCATTTGGTGGGAAGATAAGAAATAACATAGAAAGATATGGCAACAATATCTGTTACAGGTTTGAAGTAGCTTACATTATTGCTGTATATCGTTTCGATTTCAAGAGATCGTATTTTGGCGCCCGAATCTCCCGCTTTTAACAAAAATTCCGTTTCCGTCACATATCGATCGGTTGTCAGAAGAATGTTTTTGACTGTTGAGAGAGGATAGAGTCTGAAACCACACTGCGTATCCTCTATGAATTGATTTGCACCGAGAGAGACATAGAACCGCGCGACATGCATCGAATTATACCGCCCTCTCGGGATCTTATGTATGTGATGCATCCTGGAACCAACAATAACGGATTCAGGACAGTTATAATGCGATTCAATGAAACGGGGGATATCAGCAGGATCATGCTGCCCATCGGCATCCACACTTATTACGGCATCATATCCTTCATCGATAGCCTTCCGGAAAAGCGCCTTCAATGCATTTCCTTTTCCAAAATTCTTCTCGATCAACATGACCCTGGCGCCTGCTTCGGCAGCAATATCAGCCGTATTGTCCGTTGAACCATCATCTGCAACAATTACATCAGAAACATATTGTAACGATCCCTTGACCACATCCCTTATAGTTTGAGTTGCATTATATGCTGGAATGACTACGCAGATTTTTGACATTATCTATTACCTCTTTCGCTATGAAACTCCTCACTAACGTCACAAATAAAAATTATGCGCCATCCCTCTTGCCATAATAAAAACCTGTTATTTGCCCAGATTTTCACGCATACTCCTCAACCTCTTTCCGGTCTTCATGTACTCCCACAAAGGCCCCTTGATTCCGAAACGACGCAGTTTCCTTTGCAGATTTGCATTCATATTAATGTTCATGCCGGGAAATATCCAGTTCCGGTTTTCTTTTGAAAATTGTTCGATGAATGGCAGAATTTCATTTTCTATGGCAGGGGATAGGTAAAACACGGGTTGTAAAAAATCCGCATCATGCGGAATGGTCCCTTCTTCCACTGCTATGGAAGATAACCGGGTACCCGGAAATACCCTGATACCAATCATACAGATAGCGGCAGTGGGAGACATTTCAAGTATGGCATTCACTGTTTGATGTACACTTTCCATTGTCTCGCCCGGTCCTCCCAAAAGAAGGGAATGACAGAATGACATTCCCTTCTGCCTGCAAATGTCCGAGGCACTCCTGAGATCATCAACAGTAAAGTTTTTCCCAAGATTGACCAGCATGGTCTGATGAGCGGCATCACTCCCAAATTCCACTCCCGTGCAACCTGCATCGAGCATCAATTCAATAAGATTAGGGGTGATAAATCCCGGATTGGCATAACAACTCCATTTAACAGGAAATTTCCGATTAATGATCTCACGGCAGATTGCTTCGGCATGACTGGTAGGATAATTAAACGTGTTATCGACAAAGAAGATATTGTCTGTCCCGTATTTCAGCATGTCCTCAATCTCGTCACAGACAAGTTTCGGACTCCGTAATCTTACCTTTTTTCCTTCAATGATCGGGTAGGTACAGTAAATACACTTGAACGGACAACCTCTTTTGGTCTGAATATTGCCCATTCCTCCAAATTTCAAATAGGCCTCGTTGTCGAATTCTGATCTGTCAGGAAGTGGAAGGGTATCCAGATCTTCAATGATTCCGGAATGATTGTTTATAATTTTTGGTTCAGGAAAATCCTGTATGTTCTTCCCCCCTTTTAGATCGTTAACAAGCCTGACAAAGGAGGATTCACCTTCACCTGCAATGCCAAAATCTGCACCGAGATACTCCAGAAGTAATTCAGGCAACAGGGCAAAAGCACTTCCCCCTGCGACGATGATCGCCTCGCTTTGCTTCCTGATTTCCTGCACGACCTGATGGTAAAAAGGAAGGTATGTGACATAATTCGGATAGCTAACGTTATCAATATTTCTTAACGACAGGCCAATAATGTCGGGTTGGAAAGATTTTATGGTATATGCAATCGAGGCTTCATAATCTTCGACAAAACAGAGATCCAGAATCTGGCACTGCGTTCCGTTCTGTTTCAAGGCGGCGGTTATGTATGCTAAACCAAGTGGGAAAACGGGATCGGGTAATGACTCTATATTAGGTGAGACAAGAAGAACTTTCATAATTATTCATTACTTCCTGGCAAAGATCAGGCTGCTTGTTCCACCGCCAAACGTGGAACTTGTCATCAGGGCCGTATCTGTTTTGCCGGTCGGGGAAGTATTCCACACCGGGAAATTTCCGGCTTCACTTCTTAATGCTTCAGCATTTACGGTTGGAAGAGGCAGTTTGTTATAAATGCTCAGAAGAATAGCCGCCGCCCTGCTGATCCCGGCGCCTCCAAAATCACCCATAAGATATTTCAAAGGCGTCACTTCCAGATTATTGTTTCGTCCTATGAAGATTTTCCTGAGCTGGTTATATTCCATTCTATCAAGTTCACCGGTAAAATTGGCAGAAATATCTATCTGATCAATTTCAGATGGATCCATGCCGGCATCTTCTATAGCAAGAAATACAGCCCGTGCCATCTGCTCGCCTTCAATTTCATAATGCCCAATGTCTGTTATACCACCTCTGATGACACCCGATTTCAGCACTCCGTATATTTTTGCATCTCGCTTACGTGCCACATCGATTCTTTCCATAACCAGGATTCCGGCTCCTTCCCCAAGAACAAGACCGCTTCCGGGTTCGGGTCTGATAGTTTCACCTTTTTCTGCCCTGACCTTGTTTAGGGCGCCTACGGCATCATAACAGGTATACTGCATTGCTGACAACTCATCAGCCCCACCCACCAGGACAACGTCCACCAGATTTTGCAACAGGAGATTCCGGGCATACATTATGGCATTTTCCGCGGAAAGTTCGTTCTGGCAGAAGGTATTATTGGGACCTGTTATACCATGAAACATGGCAATATAGCTTGCAGGGGCATTAGGTACAGTTTCCGGGAAAAGAAAAGGATGGGCTCCCCGAGGTCCCTCCTCGAGAAGGCTTATATAAAAATCTTCTATATGAGAACTGCTTCCGTATGAAGTTCCCATGATGACAGCAATTCTTTCCCTGTCGATACTATTCATGTCAAGTCCGCTGTCTTGCAATGCTTCCACGCTGGAGGCAACTGCCATCCTTGAAACTCTACCCATTCGCCGATAACTTTTCGGTGGCAGAAAGTGCCGTGGATTAAAATCATCAATCCAGCCGGCTATATTAGATCGTAAAGATGTAGTGTCGAAGGATGTGATCTTCTTTATTCCCGTCTTTGCCTTCCGGCAGCTTTCCCAGAAGGTTTCCCGACCTATACCCAATGGACTGATGACACCTATACCTGTAACGGCAATTTCGATCATTGAATACTCTTGAACTCTTTTATTTATACTTTACTTCTTGCAAATACAACCGATGCATTATTCCCTCCAAATGCAAACGAGTTGCTCATGGCAAAATTAATTTCCTTTTTCCTGGAATAATCAGGCACATAATCCAGATCACAATCCGGATCAGGAAACTCCAAATGTATCGTCGGTGGAACAACCTGCTCATGCAAAGCGAGGACTGTAGTTACTCCCTCGATTGCCCCCGCAGCGCCAAGACAGTGTCCAACCATGGATTTTGTGGAACTAATTGTTAAATCTCCTGTGCGCTTATCGTGAAAAACTTTCTTTATAGCCCTGGTTTCCATCTTATCGTTTATCCTGGTAGCCGTTCCGTGGGCATTGATGTAGTCTACTTGATCTACATCGATATTTGCATTTCTTAAAGCTTGTACCATTGTTCGGCTCATCCCTTCGGCATCCGGGGATGTAATGTGTACGGCATCTGAATTTGTTGCATAGCCAAGCACTTCTGCGTAAATGGTTGCATTCCTATCTTCAGCACGCTCATAATCTTCCAGTACGAGGATTGCAGCCCCCTCCCCTAATGAAAGGCCGCGCCGGTGCCTGTCAAAGGGACGGCAATACTCAGGATCCATTAGTCTTAAAGAATGGAAGCCGGAAAAAGTTAATTCTGAAAGAGATTCACTTCCACCGGTGACAACAATATCCTGGTCACCTGAGCGAATCAAGTCGAAACCATAACCAATCGACGTGGCGCTGGAAGAACAGGCTGTACAAATGGTAGCTCTTAATCCGGTTAGTTTATAGCGACTGGCAACAAGATCCGTCAAGGTGCAGGGTGCAGTGGGAAGAAGAAGGGAAGGTCTTGGTCTGGTTTTTAACCATAAGGCACGCCGATATTTCTCCCAGGAGAGCATACCGCCTGCACCACCTCCCAGAACAACACCGATTCTCTCTTTGGTGTATTTTGCAATATCCAGTCCGAAGTCTGACAGGGCCTCGTCGGCTGCTATGAGCCCCAAAAGATCACACCTGGAATTCCGCTTTATCTCACGGGGATTAAAAAAGCCTTCCAAATCTATGTTTTTTATCTGCCCGGCAGAATGGCATGAAAAGCCGGTGGTGTCAAAAAGCGATATCGGCTCAATTCCACATTTTCCGCTGAAGAGCCCTTCTCTGAACACGGGCACGGAATTCCCGATGGACGTGATTATACCAAGACCTGTTACAGCCACCCGCCTGGATGTATCTTTATTCATCTATTTTCCCAGAATAAATTCTTGAGTATATTTGAGATACTTTACTATTTTTGACAATAATTTAACAGGTTGTTTATTCGCTTTTCAAGTTCACCTGTCAGTCGATAAATCATTTTATTATCGGTTGTTAAAAGAACCTGCGTAGTCTCTCCCCGGGCCAAAAGAGTGCCCTGTTCTTTAAGCAATATCTCAAATTTAAATGTTAAGACAGCAATTTCCGGCTTGACTATCGTTGTCCTGATAATAATCAAGTCTCCGCATGCTGCCGGGTGTTTAAAATCACATTTTAAAGTGATTACAGGTGCAATATATCCTAACTCAACCATTTGCTTTGGCAAAAGATCGAATCGCCGCAGTAAAAACATTCTGCCAACTTCAAACCATGCCATGTAGTGGCCGTACCAGACCATACCCCATTGATCTACCTCGTTAAATCGAACTGTCTCCTCTGTCTCTACCCATTGCATGGGCTATTCTCCATATTCTTCCTGTATGAATATAGCAAGGGCTCTGACTGACTCGAAAGCTTTTTTGCCAACATTCTCATCTTCAATAATAACATTGAAATTTTTCTCTATGGCCACAACAAGTTCAAGGGCATCCAGGGAATCAAGTCCCAGTCCTTCCCTGAAAAGAGGGGTATCATCCCCGATTCCTTCAACAGTGATATCTTCCAATTTAAGAGTATCAATGATCATTTTCTTGAGAAATTCGATCAATGCCTCTAAATTGTTGACGATTTCCTTCACTCTCTACCTCTTGCGATTTTTATTTTAGCCCAAACCACCATCGACAACCAACACATGGCCAGTAATATATCGTGCCTTTTCTGAAGCCAAAAAAAGGACAGCCTCGGCAATGTCTTCCGGATTACCAAATCTACCCATTGGGATCATATTTAAAAATTCTTTCTTCGTTTTCTCATCCAGGTTTTCTGTCATAGCCGTGGAAATGACCCCCGGGCAAACAGCATTTACCGTAATGCCGATCCTGGCCATCTCCCTGGAAAGAGATTTGGTAAAGGAGATAATTGCGCCTTTCGAAGCCGAATAATTTGTCTGGCAGATTCTGCCTTTAAGTGCGGAAGGAGACGTGATATTTATAATCCGTCCGGACTTTCTACCTATCATCGTTTTTATAATAGACCTTGAACAGAGATAAGTGCCTTTCAGGTTGACATCAATCACCCGATCCCAATCCTCCTCATTAAGAAACATAAGCAATTTGTCCCTGATAATTCCGGCGTTGTTGACCAGAATATCCACATATTCCCATTGTTCCAGGACATTGCTTATCATTTTCTCGACATCGGTCCTGGACGAAACATCTGCCTTTAAAAGGAGGGATTTTGGCGCTATATTTTTTATTTCTGATTCTGTCTCCAGTGCGCTTTTATCATCAGATGAATAATTAATTACAACCCAGGCACCTTCACGGGCAAAAGCAAGAGCCATCGCTTTCCCCAAACCTTTGGTGGCTCCAGTAATAATCACTCTTTTATTCTTAAATTCCATAAAATTATCTTATTCCAAATAAAGGAAAATACACGAAATTAACCTCATATTATAGCAAAGAAACTTTTTTTGTGCAAGATTAAAGTTGGGACCTTAAAAGGATGTTGAAAAGTAGGCTGTTATTGCCTGATTAAGGTTCCCCATCAAACGTATTCGCCATAATTTTTTTGCTTGTTTGTTGATTATGCTCAACTATCCCCGCCGGGCAAGGCTTTGGTGTACTTCATGCGACCGTCAGTCTGCCAGGATCAAATGGTGAGCTTTGCCCAAAATACCTGCAATTTTCTGAAATTGGGTAAGAAATTGGTAGAAAATAGCGGTTGACACCTTGGCTCGCCTTTGGTACCTAAGTGTCCATTGTTGCCGCAACCGATGGGCTTCTATATGTTGCGATCTACATGCGTTCAACACACAATCAATAATTTTGGATTCACCCGCTTTCAAAAAGCAAGTTCTTATCCTTTATCATTTTAAGATCCTTTTTTGACTACCAAGGCTTTGTTGAAGGCACGGACATGTTCCGGGGCAATCAGGACTTGGTCGTTTGTGAGGATTCCATTGGCAATGTCACTCTTAAACTGGCGGAAAGTATGGCTGGCAGCATAATGCGCATTATCAAACATGAGGTTTTTCAGAGAGGTATCGTAAAAAAGCTTGGCGGGGCAGTCACGAAAAGCACGCTCACGGACCTGAAAAACCGTTTCGCTTATGAGCAGTACGGTTGTGCCATGTTATCGGGGTCAATGGCATTTGCACCATTTTGCACGGCGCTTTCGGGTCGCCGTCCTTCCACAACGGTCTCAGTACGACCGCCAAATTCTGTTCCGAAGGTCTCATGGGCGAGATTAATGCTCATGCTTCTCTCTTGAAGAAAGAACCTGCACGTTGAAACATCCGATAAAAATTGCCGGTCTCGGCCGATACGTTGCCGGGGAAAAAGTTACCAATGATGATCTTTCCAAAACACTTGATATCAATGACGAATGGATCTCAACCCGCACTGGCATTAAGCAGCGCTATATCACCGATGATGACACTCACAATTCCGATCTGGCCGTCGGCGCCTGCTCCGCAGCGCTGAAAGATGCTGGTCTTGAGCCGGAAGACATCGATATTTTCATGCTGGCCACTTTCACGCCGGACCGTTTACTTTCTTCCACAGCCTGCATTATTCAGGGCAAACTCGGCCTTTCCAAGGCATGGTGCTTCGATCTTCAGGCGGCCTGCTCTGGCTTTTTGTATTGCCTGCGGCTGGCGACCGGTTTGTTGACAGAGGATCCTTCCTTGGAAATCCTTATCTGCGGGTCCGAACGCATCTCGCGCATGGTAAACTGGCAGGATCGTTCCTCCTGCATTCTCTTCGGGGACGGGGCTTCCGCTTTTGTGGTCAATCGGGATGATGGCGTGCGGCCGAAAATCACTGACCTCAGGATGGGCAGCGACGGCAGGCTGAGCGGGCTTATCACCATTCCTCATGGAGCGTCTGAAACGCCCCTCACGCCTGAGAACATAGGTGAAGGCCAGCACTTCATGCAAATGGAAGGCCGCGCTGTCTTCAAACACGCGGTCCGCGTGATGGTCGAGGTCTGTAAGAATATTCTGGCAGCCAATGGGCTGACGATCGATGAGGTGAGTTGGCTGGTTCCCCATCAGGCCAATCAGCGGATTCTTGACCAGGTGGGCAAGAAACTCAAAATCGATCCCGCACGGGTATATTCCAATGTGGCCCGCTACGGCAATATTTCCGCAGCTTCCATACCCCTGGCCATTTGTGAAATGCGGGACAAAGGGTACCTGCTCAAAAAAGGCGATCTTCTGCTGCTTACCGCTTTCGGGGCCGGTCTCACCTGGGGTGCGGCTCTGATAACATGGTAATCCAATATTAGTCAGGTAACACAGCATATGAGCAAACAGGCATTCATTTTTGCCTGGCAGGGTGCCTCACAGTACGTGGGTATGGGAAAAGATCTGTATGACCGCTTGCCGGGAGGTATTGACGAAGCGGATGAAATGCTGAACTTCAAATTGTCGACCGTGTGTTTTGACGGTCCTGAAGAAGATCTCAAAAGAACGGATATATGTCAACCCACCTATTAGCACAAAATCCCGTTGGATGACAATAATCGCAACAATTTAACTATATTCAGACTTTTCCAGGGTAATATAGAAACCAAAAAACAGAAACTAAAATGACAAAAATTCAATATTAAGTTTTTAATGCTATCCTGTAATAAAGTTGCATTATCATTAAATAACAAGAAGTTACAAGCAATAAAACCAAATCAATTTATCTCTGATCTATATCTTCATATAAAACAACGAAAAAATACAAGATTAAATCGTGTATCATGGTGGGGTGACTGGTTTTGAAATCAGCATAGAAAAGTCTGAGTCTGTAAATAGGAACAAATAGTGACAGCGACTATCCATCAAAAATCTATTGAACCCACTTCAAAAATATGAAAAGAGTTCATTATGAATTCTGAAGTTTTCATTACGGATGGTCATTGGAGAAAGTCGCTTGCAGCGGTGCGGGCTCTCGGGGAAAAGGGTATCAAGGTTACAGTGGGCGAAAGCACACGTCTGGCAACTGCCGCTTTTTCCAGATACTGTCATCAGGCAGTGGTATATCCCTCACCTCTCCTTAGACCAGCGGAGTTTCTGGAATTTCTTCACAATAAATTGTCACGCCGGTCATATCAAATGCTCCTGCCCATGGAAGATGAAACCATGGATCTCATATCAAAACATCATTCTGAATTTTCAAGCTTGACGTATGTTCCGATTGTATCCTTTGATAAGCTTGATTTTGCCCGGCGTAAGGACAAGGTTCTTCAATTAGCCGAAAAAGAGGGGATTCCCATACCAAAAACCTGGTATATTGAAAATATCTCCCAGCTTAACGAGCTAAAAGATACGCTTCCATATCCTGTAGTCATAAAACCCAAAACAAGTTCCGGCGCAGTGGGGATAACTTACCCTGAAAACTACGTGGAATTGATAGAACAATACATGTCGGTTCATAAACATTTCCCTTACCCCATGATTCAGGAACTTATTCCCCGCGAGGGTACAGGCTATGGCGCCTCTTTTCTTCTGGACGAGAAAGGACAGGTAAAAGCATCCTTTGTGCACAAACGATTAAGGGAATACCCTGTAACGGGAGGAGCAAGTACTCTGCGAGAAAGCGCCCGGTACGATGATATTCGGGATATGGCTCTGTCCTTACTGAAAAAACTTGACTGGTTTGGCGTAGCCATGGTTGAATTCAAGCTTGACCCACGTGACGGTGTGCCGAAACTGATGGAGATCAACCCGAGATTCTGGGGCTCATTACACCTGTCTGTAGAAGCGGGTGTTAATTTTCCTTATCTTATTTATCGCATGTCCCGCAATGAAAAGTTCAAACCTGTCGAAGATTACGAAGTAGGAAAACAATGCCGGTGGATGTTACCGGGAGATATTCTCCATTTTATAAAGAATCCCAGGCGAGCGAGTTTGATGCCCGAATATTTCCACTTTTGGAATAAAAATACATCCTACGACATTTTGTCCCTCAAAGATCCCTTGCCGGTTCTTGGCAGAATTCTGACGCCCCTGACGTTCATATATGACCGGGACATGAAACAACGACTGAAAAAGAGGAAATTATGACCGTTGAAAATATCCTGACCATAGACCTGGAAGACTGGTTTCATATCTGCGGGGTAGAAAAATTTATACCTGAAGCAAGCTGGCCGGATATGGAAAGCCGGGTAACGGCAAATACATTTAAGATACTGGACATTCTGTCTCATAAAAAGGTTCAAGCAACATTTTTTGTTCTCGGTTTTGTCGCTGAAAGACATCCGGATCTAATTGAGGAAATCGAAAAAGCAGGCCACGAAATCGCCACACACGGATACTCCCACAGGCAGGTCTATACCATGACACCGGACATGTTCCGGCAGGATCTTATAAAAGCCGTAAGCATAATTACACAGATAACCGGCCAACCTGTTAAGGGGTATAGAGCACCTGAGTGGTCAATCCGAGATGATTCGCTATGGGCTCTTGATATCCTGCGACAGGAGGGTTTTGAATATGATTCGAGCATGACACCTCTACCCATAATCGGCAACCAGAATTATTCCAGAATACCGCACAGGTTGACACTCGATGAAGGTCGCTTATGGGAATTTCCACCCATGGTCGGCAGCACTCCTCTCGTCAATCTCCCCTTGGGCGGTGGATGGGGATTGCGGGTTTTCCCTTATAATCTTATTCGTTCTACCATACGAGAGCTGAACAGACAGAGTCAACCTGCTGTTATCTTCCTTCACCCCCGGGAATTTGACAGGAACAATCCCCGCATAAGGCTTCCTTTTGTTAAAAGGTTTGTTCTTGATGCACGGGTTGAAAGGACAGAAAAAAGGCTTGGGCGCCTACTCAATGATTTTAACTTTACATCTGTTTCAAACGTCTTGAAAAAGAAAAATTTGCATTAAACATGTTTCACAGGTATAAATAATAACTTAATTTATGATCGATCTTGTAATATTCTTAAAAAACAATCTTGCAGAACATTTTGTGATATATTTTATCCCGCTCTATATAGTGGGAGGCAGGTCTGTTGCTATCCTGAGCGCTCAATTTCTGGGATATAAGGCTTCTTTTTTGTTGCCCGTAGTGGTTCTGCTTGATACGCTTCAGATCCCGTTATTCTATCATCTGTACGGCACAATATCTGACAGCTTATTGGCACGAAAGTTTTCTGAAAGAACTATAAAAAAGGGAAAGAACCTCAGCAAATCAAAACTCTTTCGCTGGATGCAGGTCATGGGAGCACCCGGAGTTGTAGCTATTACCACGCTGCCACTTAAAGGTTGCGGCATGTGGAGCGGAGTGCTTTTGTCGAGACTCTTGAAATTTTCCAAGCTCACCGGTTATCCGCTTCTGATTGGGGGAAGCATATTGGGATGTGCTTTTCTTTTAGGGCTGGGAGAGGGAATCCTAAAATTATGGACTCTGTTTATGAACGGCTGACTCATAAAACAGATGAATATGCCAAAAATACGCCGATATTGCCAACGCTTTACGGAAAAAGTATTTTCAGCTAACATGAAACTGGCTCAAGGGGTTATTCCCATTGCATCAAATCATATATCGTTTCCACAAACATATCTTAATCCTTACTGCCTTCCTGACCCTGATCGCAATTATTCTTGCTGCCCAACTAAAGCTCGATCTTAACTTTTTTTCTCTCCTCCCTTCAAACAATACAGAAGTCCATAATTTCTTCGAGATTACCGAAGAAATCGGAAGTCATTCGCTTTTAATTGCTCTGGTTGAGATCCCGCCGGGTTATGACCGAACGAAATCCGAATCTTTTGTTGATATCCTGGCAGAAAACTTTGCCGGGAGTCAATTGATCCATGATGTGGAATATAAAAGCGAAGAGAAACAACTATCCTCTTTATTTCAGACATTCATTGAATATTTTCCTCTCTTTTTGAAGGCAGAAGACCTTGAGAAATTGACCCATATATTATCCGATAACGAAATTCACAAACAGGTCATTGAAAATAAGACTCTCTTGATGACACCGTTTGGTATTGCAGCGAAAGAGCTTGTTTATATCGACCCACTGGGACTCAGAAAATTATTGAAGGAAAACATAACCGTTCCCGCGGGAAAACAGCCGCTCAGGCCATATAAAGGGTATTATCAAGCCGGCGAAGGAAAAACCTATCTCCTCTTTATTAAGCCTGAAAAGCCACCCCAGGATATTACCTTCAGCAAAAAATTAATGGTGGAAGTTCGTCATCTTGAAAATATTTCTTTATCTGAATTCTCCAATCAATTTGACGACATGCCGGGGAACATCAAGATATCTTACACTGGCGGATATCCGATCGCTGTCAGTGATGAAGCCACAACCAAAAGAGATATCAAGGTTACCCTGCTGACTTCCTTTTTAAGTATAATGTTTCTCTTTGGCATGTCGTTCAGGACATGGAGAGTCCTTTTTTATGTCGGTGTATCTCTGGTCATAAGCCTTTTGTGGACACTAGGCTTCGCCAACGTCGCCTTTCATCGCCTCAATATCCTTACCTGCGTTTTCTCATGTGTTCTGATGGGCCTGGGAATTGATTTTGCCCTCCACATCGTCAACCGTTACTTTGGTGAAGACAAAGTAGATCTTGACATACCACACCGACTGCAGCAAACTTTTCAGGAAGCCGGAATGGGAATTGTAATAGGCGGGATTACCACGGCAGTCGCTTTTTATTCTATCGCTATTTCAGACTTCAGGGGATTTAAAGAACTTGGCATCGTGACCGGCACAGGGATTTTATTTTGCCTTGTGGTCATGTCTCTTGTTCTTCCATGCCTTCTTGTCTTTTTCTCAGACAAAAAAATTTCGAAAAGAAAAATTACAATCAGCGGTTTCGGGCTAATGTCCCTCATGAAGTACCTCCGGAAATATCCTGGGGTTATTATCATAACCTCACTTATAATTGTTTGCCTACTGGCCATTCTTGGAACTAAAATCAATTTTGATGACAACCTCAGGAATTTTCGTCCCGCCGATAGCGAAACCTTCCGTCTGCAGGACAAGGTAACTCGCTGGCTTGGAGGTTCCATGGCCAATACCTTTCTTATAGTACAGGGCAAATCAGAGGCAGAGGTCATGGAAATCAATACCTCAATATATGAAACCCTGAAGGAACTGAAAAACTCCGGCATTATCGCAGGCATTAAATCTATAAGCCAATACCTGCTTTCACCCAGTCAGCAGAGGAAAAATATAAAATTCATCCGACAGCATCCCGATGATTTTGATATAAAACGTATCAAAAAGGCATTTAATACGGCACTGGAAGAAAACGGATTTGAGAAACTGGATCTGTACGACGAATATTTTGAAAGCCTCTCCCGGGCCTTCTCAGCAGAAAAACTCTTTTTCCCATCATCCCTCCGGGGAAAAGAGTTCGGGAAGATCTTAAATTTGTTTGTCTTTCGAAAGGGTAATAATTTTAAAACAATTACCTATATCGCTCCCTCGAATGATCTCTGGTCACGTGCCGACACAACACGATTTAAAGAAATGATCATCCGGGAATTAGACGAAAAAGGAATTAATAGAGACAGCTATACCTTGACCGGTCCGAATCTGCTCACAGGAGATCTAAAGAAACTTATTATCAACAATCTTGGATCGGCCCTGTGGTTGGCATGTTTGTGTATTATCACAGTGCTTTTTATTTATTACCGAAGTCTGAAATTACTTTTGCTCTGCGTATGCCCCCTTATGATCAGTCTGGCCACTTTAACAGGCATTATGGTAATTTTTCGTTTGGATTTTAATTTTTTCAACATAATAGTCCTGCCCATGATCGTCGGAATTGGCATAGATGACGGGATTCATCTGACCAACACGTTCCGTCAATCCGGTCATTTAGAGATTCCGGAAGAAATGAGTGGAACAGGTCGAGCTGTTGTTTTGACCTCTCTGACTACTATGGCGGGTTTTGGATCTATTGCCCTGGCCCACTACCCGGGATTGCAAAGTATGGGATACGTGGCTATCATCGGCGTCAGTTCATGCCTGATCGCTTCGATTGTCGTTCTGCCTGCAATTTTTACTATGATCCATAGACGGGAAGAAAATTCTTGCTAATGGTATCAAGCGCAAGTGTCAATAGGCATCATTGCCGGTTGAATCGGCTGGCACCGCTCCGAATTCTGCAGGTTTGGCCTGAATGCTTACCAGTGGATTCTCTCCATCAAGACCTTTGGGCAACGGTATCCCAAGGATGTAAGTTACCATCGGAACCAGATCCAGAGTTGAAGCAGGGCTGTTAAGGAGATGACGGCCGGGAAGTATGCGAGCCAGTCCGGGACCGGCTATCCAGAATGAAACAATGGAATCATCCGGATAGTAACTGCCATGGTGACCGTACTTGTCGAAATTACGTTCGAAGTAAAACCCTTCTTTATTGATCAGCTTGATGTCGGGGGCCGTTTCTTTCGTGTATTGCTTTCTCAGGCCCTGCACTACATATTTCTTCAATTCAAAACTTTTTTCCAGCATACTCAAGGGTTGCAATGCCCGTAGAAATGCAGCGTCGTCTTTGACGTCTGCTTGATAGGTGCGCCAGTCGAAAGCCCACCACTGATCCTTTTCCTCCAATCCATCATATCGCTCACCGGGATACTGGCGTATTACCATTGTATTTATGCACTCCAGAATATCCACATTTACGAGTAGCAGATCAACTGCCGGCTTGACATCAGCTAACAATCCGGGGGGATCCATCCAATTTCGGGTTTGGCGATTTTTGAGGTAAATTTCCTTGGTGCAGGCCCCCGGCATAATGACCGCCTCAGCCTGACGATTGTCCGTTTCCAATCCTGGCAGTTTAAACTGCCCGCGGAGACTGCCATTGACTGTATCATCTCTAATATGTTTATTAATTTTCGAGAAGCCATGATCTGAAATCAGAAAGAAAATGATATCCTCATAACACCCCGTCTCCTTCAAAAACCGGATCAACCTGCCTACCAGCGGATCCAGGACATTTTTAGTATAATACTTCTGTACCTCATCTATAGAAGCATTTTGCTTCACTAAATCCCGGGTCGGAAAGTGGGAAAACAGGTCTGTCCCGAGCAATTCCACTACCATGAGATCAGGAATCATGTGCCGATACTCGAGGACTCCGGACAGACTTTTTCTATATGACAATACATGGCCTGTGAGAAAGGCGCTGAGTGTCCTGTCATCGATATAACTGCTATCAGGGAACCAGCATCCGTTACGGAGGAAACCCAGCAGTGAGGCGTTTCCCCAGAAGAATGCACCGGATTTCAATGACCAGTCTGCCCCCTTGTTTACCATGAGCATGCTGGTCATGGAATGTTTGTCCGCCTCCCCGACATAGTCGAAGAGTGTTTTGACTCCCCTGGATTCCAGAATGCGATTGATCCTTTGCTGAAAATAGGAAATCATTGTGTGTATTCTGGCGGTGCTTCGATCAAACCAGATGGTGGAAACAACTCCGGTTTGCCCGGGGTAAAGCCCGGTGTACATAGAAGTTGTATCCGGCACGGACCCACCGGGGATGGTAGTGAAAACTTCAGGGAGGTAGACATGCGACTGCTTATTTTGAGAACCATTGATAAGTTCTTGGAAATGCGGCAATTCCTCCAGGTTGTTTTCGATAATGCCTCGTTTCAGCCCATGGAATTCGATGATGATCACCTTGGGGCCTGTATCGCCGGCATTCACCATCCTGACCGTCAGCATCAACAATATCAGTACAGTAAAAACCGACAGAGCCGGCTTTTTCAACAAGAAATGGGCCATCACCAGCTTACTCCATTTATGCAAAAGTTGTTCGCACACAATACTTTAAAAGCCAGTGTTGTCTTGCTCACCCCTGGCAATAAAATATTTCTTCCTGATAAAAAATACACGGCTTCGCCCAGTCCACCGAAAATCATTGATGCCAATTGATATATTTCACGGGGTGGAAGGGTATAGCCTCCGATTATTGTTTCAACATTCTTAAAATCAGTAATCGCCAGAAGCATCTTCATCGTCTCTGGTGAAAAATCATAGAGATGATAGGGTGTATGATAAAGATCCAGTTTCCTGCTGAGAGGGCCCAGTATCCTGACTATCGGAGTCGTGTGAGGCCAGCGAAGGAGAATAAGTCCACCGGGTTTGAGAATCCTGTTAACTTCCCTCAGTAACACCAGGGGATCGTTTACATGCTCAATGAGATAAAACAGTGTAACGACATCAAATGAGTTTTCAGGAATGTCGAGATCTTCCAGTGGTTGAGAATACACATGGATATTCCATTTGTCCTGTGAATATTGTCTGCCCGTTTGTGATACCTCCACCCCTTCTACATCCCACCCCCGAAGCTTCATTTCCTTTAGAAAAAAGCCGTATCCACAGCCAACATCCAGCAACTTTCCTCTGCCTGGATTGATTCGGGACTCGATCAAATCAGCAGATTTATCGATAATCTGTTTCACCATCTTTTCCCACTTGTCTATTTCTTCCGACGGGGTGGGCAGATAGTCTTCATAATTTTTCATTAATTCCTGTACTGTTGGACGTGGATGAAGAGACACGAGGCCGCAGTTGAGACAGCGGCAATATTTCCACTGATCTTTCTGTAGGATAATGCGAAATTTTGAAGCCTTGCAAAGAATGCAGCTACTTAATTTTTGCATGGGAACAATCAATCCATTATGACCATTATGGTCAATTCTTTTCGGAAACCCTCTGCAAATTGTCAAGAAAAGTTTCAACCATTTTATTGTGTTTAAGCCTGACCTTTAAACCCCAGAACATTTTTCTGACAAAACCTTTCGGTTTCACAATAATCGTCTGAGTGATTCGAGTACTTTCACCAATACTTTCAAATTCCCAGATTTCCGTTCCTCCGGCAAAAAAACCGTCCAGGAACTGAAGCCTGATTTTAGTGTCGGTAATTACTTCCTCTACCCGTGAGCGCCACTCCAGCTTAAAAATATGATCTATTTTCGTCCTGACCAGCATCCCCGCCTGATAGGGCAACGGGGGTTCATAAGTTACGATGGTCCCTTTCGGGCATATCTTTTTGAGCATTTCTTCCTGTGTCAGAATCTGAAATATCCTGCTCCTTTCTGCCTGAATCAAGCGGGTATGCTGATTGACCTCTCCTCCATAAACATCATATTCGGGAGATTTGACAGTATATTTCGTGGAACATCCGAACAAACACAGGATAAGGACACAGATTGAAAGATAAACACGGGCGGGTTTCCTTCGAGGAAACTTGCTCAACAATACATTACCGTTTCGTTGCTTAAGATCGAGATATGTCTTGCAATTTGAGTTTGACATTTTTTTATGTTATCTATAATAAATCGCTTGATAAAAATCAGGCATAATCTTCAAATGGAAGCGAAATTAAACACAATTAAGAATGTGTTGTAAAGTTTTTTTATGGAAACATGAGGATCGGAAATGGAAATCTTGAAGGTCATTTTTTACTGGGTTGTGTATCCCTTGACACGTCCTTTTTACTTGATTTTCTTCATATTTAATACTTTCGTATTAGGCCTGATTGTCATCATGATTTCCCCGTTCGACAGGAATGGAAACATAGTCCATTACATAGGCAGGTTCTGGTCTCTGCTCAACATTTTCCTTGCCGGTACGAGGGTGAAGATCAGAGGCATGGAAAAGATAGATAAAGGCAGTAATTACATAGTCATGTCAAATCATCAGAGTTTGTTTGACGTCTGGGCTCTGATAGGGAAACTGCCCCTTCAGATACGATGGATTGTCAAGAAGGAGATAAGAAAAGTTCCTGTCTTTGGCTACGCCCTTGAAAAAATGGGACACATATACATCAACAGACATAATCGAAAAAATGCATATATGGGCCTGGAAGCGGCCGCTCAAAAAATTAAAAAAGGAACTTCTATTATTATTTTCCCCGAGGGAACAAGAAGCAAAAATGGCAGCCTGCAGAGATTCCGCCTGGGTGGGGCAACCATGGCCATTAGATCAGGTGTCCACATTTTACCGGTAACCGTAAACGGGGGCCGTTTCGCACTGCCTAAAGGCACCCTGGCGCTGATGCCAGTAAAGATGGAGATTATAGTAGGTAATGCGATTGATCCGTGTGCATTTGACGAGAACAACAAGGAAGAACTGACGGCCGCTGTAAAATCCGCTATAGAGAAAAATCTTGACCTGAAGTATGGTGCATTAATACAAACAGAATATGCGGCGCGGAAGGAATAAATGAGAAGTCATAAACTTGACAGTCCGATTTTCTATTATGCAATCTTCCTGTTAGTCCGGTATCTGCCCACTATGATTTGCCACTGGCTGGGGAAAATCGTGGTGTTACTGGTTCATGCGTTTTCCCGCAGGGACCGAAATGGATTAGCATGTAATCTTTCCATGGTCCTGGATAAACCAGTGGATGATCCTTTTATTAGAAAAACGGTCCGCCGGACTTACATAAACTACGGGCAGTATATGGTGGATTTCTTCTTAATACCCCAGCTCCCGCCCAACAAAATCAGAAAGTTTTTTGCTTATATTAAGGGAGAAGACATTCTTAAAAAGGCTCTCGAAAAAGGAAAGGGGGCAATTTTTCTGACGGCCCATGTGGGTAACTGGGAAATCGGTGGGAGTATGTTAAGACTTCTAAATTACCCTCTGGCCATGGTTGCCATGGCGCACAACTCTACAGCCACAAATGCCCTGGTTAATCACCTGAGAAAAGACAAGGGAATAAGTGTGATTGAGATGGATCATGGGTCGCCTTTCTCCGGCATCAAAATTATGCGATACCTCCGCAACAATGGAATTGTAGCCATGGGTGGTGACAGGGATTTTTTCGGACGGGGACGGCCGGTTACCTTCTTCGGCAGGAAGGTAATTTTCCCGGTGGGACCTGTTATTATGGCCATGAAATCAGGGGCGGCCCTCATCCCCTCGTTTGTTCTAAAACAACCGGACGGCAGATACTTCGGCGTATTGGAAGAAGCCATACCCATCTCTTCGGAAGGAAACCTGGATGATGACATCGAAGAAAATCTTGGCAAGACAGCCCGAATATTTGAGAAATATATCCGCCGCCATCCCGACCAGTGGTATTGTCCTGATCCTGTCACTGAAATGGTGGCGAAATGAAACTCCTGATAGTCGCACCCAAATGGCCTGAAAACAGTCTCTGGGGACAAATTTACTTCCGTTTTCCCTATCTTGCCCTTACGATACTGGCTGCTCTTACCGGTAAAGAGTGGAAAATTTCCATCATTGATGAAAATGTGGATGCTATCGATTTCTCTGATTTGCCGGATCTCGTTGCAATTTCCATCATGACACCTCTGGCTAAAAGGGGATATGAAATTGCCGACGCTTTCAGGGGGAAAGGGGTGTCCGTTGTATTAGGCGGCATTCATCCCACCATGATGAATGATGAAGCCAAAACCCATGCAGACTCGGTGGTCATTGGCGAGGCTGAAGAAACCTGGCCCCTTGTGCTTTCAGACTTTAAACGCGGTAACCTGCAACACTTTTACAAATCCGCGAATTTCTGCAGTCTCGACAAGCTTGCTGTCCCGAAACGAAACCTTTTAAACAGGAAAGGATATTTCTTTACAAATACTGTACAAACGACTCGCGGGTGTCCCTTTGACTGTGAATTCTGTTCTGTTACCTCCTTTTACGGCCGTACTTACCGTGTAAGGCCGGTAGAAAATGTCATCAGCGAAATCGGTCAGATGGAAAAGGGATTCCTTTTTTTCGTCGATGACAATATTGTGGGAAAGCCATCTTATGCAAAAGAACTTTTCAGGGCGCTTATCCCCCTGAAAATCAAGTGGTTCAGCCAAGCCTCCCTGAGTGTTGTTAAAGACAGAGAACTTCTGAATCTGGCTCAGAAGAGCGGCTGCAAGGGGCTTTTTATCGGATTTGAATCCCTGTCGCAGGAAAATCTGCGGGCAATGGGAAAATCAACCAACCGCGTAAGTGAATATAAGGATGCCATTAGGATACTTCATGACCACGGGATCGGCATCCAGGGATCATTCATTTTTGGTGCGGATCATGATGATTCATCTGTCTTTCCCGATGTGATACGTTTTATCGAAAAAACTCATATAGAAGCGGTTTTGTTTTCAGTTTTGACCCCGTTTCCGGGAACGAGAATCTACAAAACTTTGCAGAGAGAAAACAGGATAATCGATACGAACTGGGAAAAGTACGATATGAATCATGTTGTATTCAGGCCTAAAAAAATGACCCCTGAAGAATTGCAGGAAGGTTTTAACTGGGCATACAGGAGATTGTACGGACATCGATCAATCCTGACAAGACTCTTCCCTTTCAATAGAAATAGTCTATTTTACGGCGTACAGAATTACGGCTTTCGGCAGGCATGGAAAAAGACTCTAAAGAATATGTCATGAAAAAAAGCCCCTTAAAAAGATATGCTGTTCTCATATTCATGGGCCTGATCCTGTTTCTGAATCCGTGCCCTGTTTTTCCATCCGGAACCACTTTGAATACGGAATCGGAATTGTGCTGGGTGATAAAAAACATGAAGGAGAAGGCAGAAAGTCTGAAAACCCTGACGGCAAAGTTTGCGCAAACCAAAAATACCAGGTTACTCAAGGAACCATTGTATTCCGAGGGAATAATCTATTTTGATTCAGAAGGTAAAATGCTATTTGAAGTTATCAGCCCATCATCTGTAATGGTGCTTATAAAAAGCGGGTTGCTTCTTATCTATTACCCTGATATATCAAAAACTAAAGAAAAATATCTCGGAAATAATTTTCTTAAAAAATATCTCGGTATCGGCCAGTCCATTGAAGAATTTCGGAAACAATACTCAATCCAGCTTGTTTCAAAGACTAATTCAGGCGCCTATCATCTGAAATTAATCCCTAAAATTAAGGCGATTGCAAAACGAATCGACATGATCGAAATAGAAGTGAGGCCAACGCAGTGGCTCCCGGAAATAATTTGTTTTAAGGAAAAGGAAGGTGATTATACTTCTATACATTTTGAATTTACTTCGATTAATAAGCCTCTGCCAGCGGGAATCTTTAAAATAAACGCTCCTGAACAAGATGGAGACGATCAAGAAACCTTTACTAAGAAAGGAGAACCGCAATGAAAAAACTTATTCGCATTTTCAGTTGTTTCTTTTTAGCTTTAATACTTTTCGTTCCGTTTAATGATGCGTTATCGTGGGTCAAGAATTCGGATGGCATCCAATCATCGAAAAACGAAGCGCCAATATTGATTGCTGATAATTCTTCTTCTCCGTCTGATCAGCCGGACATATACGCTCAGGCAGAAGCATTGTATAAGGAGAAAAAGTATGACGATGTGATTCGGCTGTTAACAGGTGAAGCACATGCTAACCCAAATAATCTTGAATTGAATATTTTGTTAGCCAAAGCTCAGGTTGAAAAATGTGCCATCCTGAAAGAAAAGGGGGATAGCTCATATAAGACGCTTATCAAGCAACCCTATATAACAGGTAAAAGGCTTCACAAAACGATCGGGCCCCGTCACGAGCTTTACTATATCGTGGCCAGAAGTCTCTTAATTAATAACAGAAGTAATAGAGCAAAAAAAACGATTAAGAAAGCCTTATATTATGCACCAAATAATGCTGATTATCTTATTGTTTTGGGTGACGCTTATTGTGCACAAGCGGAAGCGAGAAAATTCGACGAAGATCGATACTATGCAAATCAATTATTCTCTAAAGCTAAAGACGCATATAATAATGCTTTGAATACAAGAAGAGATGATGAAGAATTTAGAACTGTTGTTGAAAAAAGACTAAAACAATTATCGGAAAAAGCAGGAAAATAGTTAATATTGAGAATCTAATTTGAACTATCGACCAATCTTTTTATACCCCGGCCAGGGATCTCAGCATGTTGGCATGGGTTTTGACTTGTATCAGACCTATCCTGAAGCCCGGGAAATATTTGACCATGCCGACCGTCTTCTCGGTTTTTCCTTAAGCCGGCTCTGCTTTGAAGGTCCGGAAGAAGAACTGAATCGTGACCTGAATGCCCAACTTGCAGTTTACACGGTCAGTTGTGCTCTGACTGACATACTAACGACACAAAATATTCTTCCCGATGTGGTTTCGGGTTACAGTTCCGGTTTTTACTCTGCTGCCTATGCAGCAGGTTGTTTTGATTTTGCGGGTAGCCTTCATATCGTGAAACGGGCAGGTGAAATCCTTCTTAGTGAAGGCCAAAAAATAGAAGGAAGTATGGCAGTTATCTTCGGTCTTTCCCTCGAAGAAGTAAAACATATCTGCCGGCAGGCAGGAGAAGTTGAAGTTGCCATCATTAACACACCGCGTCAGATCGTCATTTCCGGTATCGGTTCTTCCGTTACGAAAGCAATGGAAATCTCTCTCAGCGAAGGGGCTCTGGACGTCTACAATATATCTGTTGCTACTGCCTATCATTCTAGATTTATGGTAAAGAGTGGTGCACGCTTTTTAAGAGAACTCAGAACCGTCCACTTGAATGATCCTCAACTACCTCTTATATCTTACTTATCTCTGGAGGCCATGCCCGACGAAAGAGAGTTAAAAAACATAATGGCTGCCCAGTTGAGTCGCCCAGTCTTGTGGGTTGATTTGATTAAAAAACTAAGCATGAACAACAAATTTTTTGTTGAAGTCGGACCCGGCGCCACACTCTTCAGGACGGTCAGGTGGATAGACAGAAACATTGAAATTATGAATACAACGAATAATGAGAAGCTGTCAGAGGTAATAGATAAGTTGACATGACCAATAATTACATCTACGACATTCCAGTTATTGAAGAAATACTTCCGCACAGAAGACCCTTTCTGTTTGTAGACAGGGTTATTAATTTTAAAGCGGGAGAAAAAATCATTGCCGAAAAAGATCTCTTGCCTGATGAATCCTTTTTTGCCGGCCATTTTCCAGGACAGCCAATAATGCCGGGAGTTCTTGTTTCAGAGGCACTGGCGCAAACAAGTGGACTTTTTATCGGGCTTACACGTGAAAAAGAAAATATATCCATGGGAAAAGATAAGATGAATCTTTTTCTTGCCAATGTAGATATTAAATTCTTTACCCCCGCCAAACCGGGAGATACTCTCCGTCTGGAGGCAACCATCAAGAAGGAATACGGAAGTTTATTCCTTTTCAAGGTCGTTGCATTTGTGGGAACTAATCCTATCGCTAAAGGGACTCTGACACTGTCTGAGAAAAAATAAGAGGCTTTTAAAAAACCTGGAGAATATGGTTTCAAGAGCGAATCAAGATTCTTACTGTCACTTACACTTATAGTATGGGGCAGTGGGCATAAGCGCTAACTTATTTCACCAGCGTGAACTGGTTTTATGTATCCAGACAAAGGATCATTCGGCATATCTTTCGCACAGAAGGAAAAGAGTTACTAATGAGGCCATAATCATTTGACATTCATTTGTATTAAAAGAACGATTCATAAGGCCTAAGGAATTTTAGTGTCTAAATAACAACGCTCGGATTAGTAATATACCCAGTAAATCACGCCAAGTATCGCTGTAGGGTTAATTAAAGGCTGTGAAAAAGCGCTGTAATTTCAGGCAGAAATTACAGTGCAGAGCGGATCTTGATATTTTACTTGTTATCTGTTATATAATCACCAATTTAATGGAGAAAAATATATGAAAAACTATTTTGCGGCAATATTATGTTTTGCGCTTCTGGTAATTGGCTCCGGATGTACTACCTTTTATGGTGCGGCCGTGGATGAACGCAATGTGCGCACAATGGCCGGCGACACAAAAATTAAGGCCACGATCCTGCAAAAATTTATTGAAGACGATGTAGTTAAGACTTTTGATATTGATATAGCCTGCTATTATGGCCATGTTTACTTAATCGGTGAGTATGATGCGGAAAAACAAAAAAACAGATCCATTAAAATTGCCGGGAATGTTGAAGGGGTAAAAGGTGTAACCACCTATCTTCTCAAAAAGAAAGATGGTGATCCATGTGGTACAACGGATAATCTTGTCATTAAAGCAAAAGTTAAAGCCAAACTAATCAAGGATGGGGATATCTGGTCAACCAATGTCGACGTAACAGTTGTTCAATGCAACGTGGTATTTGTGGGTCTTGTAGGATCAGATAAGGAGATAGAGAAAATTATTGCTCATGCTAAAAGTATAGGAGGAATTCGAAGCGTCAAATCTTTCCTGAAGGTAGCGCCACATCATAATCAATAAATAATTTCCCAACAAGTCCGTATGTGCAAGGATTAAATCAATGAACAGACTCTTTCCAATTATAGCAATGCTGGCGCTGGATCTGCGTTTTAAGGGCACGAGTGAAGAGCTTGCCGAACTTTTGGATGGGCTGAAGTTAGGCGATCACAGCCTGGAAGTGGTAGATTTTGCGCCGGATAGAGTCGACTGTAACCTGCGATAATGATGGCGTCGTAAAAAGTCCAAAACTTTTTTGACAGGATTAACAGGATAAACAAGATACTGGATTCCCGCCTTCGCGGGAATGACAAAAGAGTGTGTTTTCCGTCATTCCGGCGAAAGTCCGCCAAAGCACTCTGGCGGATCATTTCAAGCAGTTGCAAACCATCTGGACTCCGGTTTTCACCGGAGTGACGACTTTTTACGACGTCATCAATTAATATTAATAGCGCCAAATGGATTGTCGCTTCCTTTCTTGAAAAGCAGAAAACGATTTCCCTTGGCCTGCTGAGTATCAAACAGGATGCCCTGATTCTGCAAGCCCCTGTAAAGCTCCCGCTTAAAATCGAATTTTCTTCCCTGGTAGTTTACATCAAGCTGAAAATTTCCAGGCGATTCATTTCTAACATGCTTGTCCTTAAAAGCGGTCATTCCCTCAATTACATCAACGATTACATAGGTTTCTTGTTCTGAAAAGTTTCTAAACCATACATCAAAACGGGTTCCAGCGTGAACAGCACGCTCAAAATAAGACAGTGTATCTTCAATTAAAGCATCTGCAATCGCTTTTCCCAATTTATCCGAAGCCTTTGCAGCCTGCATATTTTCATAATAATTTCCTGCTGCTTTTATGGTTTTTACGTACAGATCGCCCGATTTTTGAGCTATAAGATCTGCAGTGGCCGGAGCAACGGCACGCAATGCTATTTCAACGATGACGCCGCCAAAATACCTGCTTGATCCACCGGTCTTGCTCGCCGCATGCACATCATATACAAGAAGCAGGTCTGCCTTATATTTTAAGGCAAGAGCGGAAAGGTCATCCATATCCACATCAATCCGGCCGGCTTGCTCTATCTCGCTGTAAACATCATTAACGAACATTTTGTCCAGGACTATAAAGCCTTTTCTGGCAAAGACTCCGTTAATTGCCTGCTCGGCGGCTCTGACTACCCTGGAATCCCTGTGCATTGAACTCCTGGTTTCAGGAATATAAATCGCCATAAAGCGGGGGTTGCCGATCTGTGCCATTAGAATGCCGATTGCCTTTAAATCATTTTTAATCGAAGCGGTTTGTACGTCAGCCCGCATGGTTACGGTGTATATTGAGCCGTCCGGACTTTTTCCTTCAGACAATATATTATAATTAGTTACATAACCGCTTGCCCTCGAATAAATCCTATCCTGCAGAACCTCAAAGTTCGCAACCCTGGTTTTGGAATCGATGAGAGCGCCTATGCCTTGTTCGACTGCAGCCCGCTGGGCATCAGCAATAGCGCTTTTACGATCCATTCCCTGCCCTACAACCGTCACCATTTTGCTATAACTGGTTGATACAAAAAGAAATATAATTCCCAAAACAAGACATATGCCCATAATTTTATTGTGTTTCATAATCTTCCCCCATCTTTGAATTTTTATAAGGAATTCTTGTAATAGTTCAGCTAATTTTAGACAGGATATACAGGATGATCAGGATATAAGAAAAAGTAAAAAAATCCTGTTAATCCTGGTCAAATATTTTGCCTTCGGCGAACTTTTACACAATTATAAGTTATAATTAGCTGCGCCGAAGGCGTATTCCTTAACTTTAGCTCATTTTAGGCACTTTAATATACTTTAGGCACTGTAAGTTTTTTAATATATCCGCAACCCGCCACCTTCTTCGCTTTTTTTAACCGGAGTCTCTTTCAGCAGTTTCTTTTGCTCTTCATACTTCCGGTGGTCTTTGATTGCAGCCTGCACTCTTGCTATAGCCTCTATATAAAGCTTGTTGTCTCCATATCTGGCTGCCTTTTTATACATACTTCTTGCTATCTCAAGATTTTTCAAAGCGCCAAAACTTTCATAAGCCATACCCAGATTATAGTGGGCTGCGCTGTTGTTGGGTTCGACCTTAATCACATCCTGCCAGATCTCCATGGCCTCTTCCCATAGCCCGCGTTTGGCAAATTCGATACCGCGTTTAACAAGCTTGTGTCCGCCGACCCCAATCCCATATTTGCTTCCGTCATCAAATGTTACATCTTTTACAATCTCAGTGGGGGAGATTTTTGCGACAAGCCGTGCGGCGACTTTAGCGGAAAGCTCATTTAAGGTTTGATTCGGCGCCGGCAACTTGCTTAACTTCATTCCTCCTAAAAAGGAAAGAACATATTCCTTGTCGCCGCCAAACTTTTGATTGTAATTTTCCGTGACCTTGCCGGTCGCTATAATCTGCTTTGTTTTCAGGTTAAATACTTTGAAATCGGTGGTTAGAGAAGCCTGACGTATGACATATGGCACCGGTCTGAGCACTGTCTTTTTGATTTCTACGTCCACCCATTTACCAAAAATGTTTTTCTCTTTTTTATATCGTCCCGTGCCTTCCTGCATCTGGACCTGATCACGTCCACGGATATCATTTATGTTGGAGGTTACCCGCCCGGTAATTACTCCATCTGCGTGAAGACCTTCAAGGTCGGGAAAAAATCTTGGATCATCTACCTGGTCATAGATGACCTGATCCAGAGCGTTTGTCTTTGAGATGTCGATAAGATTGAAGTGCGGCACCTCGCTTAATTTATTATAGAAATCGCTACGCACAGTTTCACCGAACCGGCCTTCAAACTTAAGCAAGGCAAGCGTTCGGATGCCTCCCAAAGAAACTTCGGCAGGCTTGATCCGGCTTACACTGGTCTTTGCGGCGCAACCAAACCATGCAAGCATTGCAACTACTATTAAACCCGTTGATAATTTTAAGATGTGTTTCTTGTAATTCATCGGCATTTTCCTTTCAATTAACTCAAGTTTCGCACCCTTAATTTCTATCAATGTCAAGGCGGTAAAGGAGCCAAAATTTATTTCGGCCATTACTGTTTAAATCTTTAATAAATAAAAAGGCTGCGAAACTTGAGTTAATTTAATTATTGTCGCAAGCCGGCATCAATATTTTTGCCTTTTGGTTCGGGCGGAAGATTCGGCTTTATCAAAAAATTTTTTTTAAGCGATTCAACTACCTTGTCTATATTTTCTACTCCATCCCTGATTTCGTTAACTCCCCTCTTTGTAGACCGTGTAACCTCCGGTATATCACGGCTCCCTTCTTCCACCTCTTTTAATATTCTTTTAATGCTTGAGATGCTATCCGATACTCCCTCTCCAACCTTATTTATTATTTCAGGCGTTTTTGAAGATGCCTCGGCAATGCTTTCCAGAATCTGAGTTACTTTGTCAAGATCATCAAGTATGATCTGCAGGACTTCCCTGGATTTTAGTATGCCGCCAACAGTTCCCTTGCCGGCCTGTATATCACCGGTAATAGCTTCAAGATGAGAAATAGTTTTGTTTAAATTGTTGATGGTTGTAAAAAAAGGGCCATCAGGATCCCGCATTATTTGCATTATTTCTGAGATATCCTGTACCATCCTGATAACCGTTTTAGCTGTTTCTTCGACCTGAAACTCTGACATGATGTCGGCTATCGATTTTTTTGCCGTGGAGTTGATTTCTCCACCCTCAGGTATCAGAGGACTGTCCGCGCTTCCAGGTTTAATGGAAATATATTCGGACCCGATAAATGTCGGGCTTTCCACAATTGCAACAGAATCGCTTCTTATTCTGGAAGAATATTCCTCTAAAATGGCCAGCTTAACCTTAACTTTGTTTTCAACAAGTATAATTTTTTTTACCTTTCCGATATCGGCTTTAAATAGTTTTACAGCGGCATTTTCTTTAAGATTATAACTTTCATCAAAGGTAGTATAATATATAATGTATGTTTTAAACCAGTCCTTGCCCCTGCCGATAATCACCACAGTAGTCAGCAGTATAAGTATGATGCAGATTATAAATGTTCCAACTGCTTTTTCTTTTTTGCTGAAATCTAAGTCCATGGAATTAATAAGTGCCTAAAGTATGTTAAAGTATGTTAAAGTGCCTAAAGTTAAAGGAATTCTGCCTATTTTATACCTGCTGGCAGGCAGGTAGGTTCCTTAAGCCATCAATGCACTCAAAACACCTAAGCTGAAACGGTTGTCAAGTTTCCGCCTGAAATAAGTATCTTCCTGTTTGAAAACTTTTTAACAAAATCTGCATCATAAGAAATAAAAACAACGGGAAGTCCGGATAGTAACATTTCTTTAAAGAGTTTAGCAAAGAGATCAAATTTTGTATGCCTGATGAAATTTTCAGGCCGTTCAAACAACAGTATATCGGGCGATTTGGTAACTTCTCTGATTGCAATGGCGCTTTGCAGCTCCGTTGGCCTGAGCTCGCCCGGACGAATATCCAGTTTGTCATAAATGTCGAAAATAACGCATAAATTTTTTACATTATCCTTTATGTCAATGGAGAGTGAATTTTCAAAATAGTATCGCATTAATAGAAGATTTTCTCTGATACTCATATTGCTGATCATCGATGTGTCTGTAGCAATATAGCCTATTTTTTTCTTATATGGAAGAAGATTTCTATGGTCTAAAAAATTAATCTTTTTTCCCATAAATCGATAAACGCCGTCTGTTGGATGCTCAAGCATTGCAATAGCCTTTAGAAACAGGTGTGCGTCATCCGGCAGATCTGCCTGTATGGAACATACATCCCCCTTTGACAGGTCAAAATAAAATCGGTTAAGGCCGTTTCCTTGACCTAGTGGGGAAAGGGTATAATCTGAAAGCTCGATCAACTTCATTGTTTATACCTACGTTAAGCGATTAGCTGTTAGCAATTAGCCGTTGGCTCTTATGAAATATGCATTCGTATAATTATTTATAATCACCCATTGGGTGAAATGTTATTGTTTAATAACGTCTTGATATAGTTTGACTAATAGCTAAAAGCTAATGGCTAATTGCTCATTTTAGGTTATAGATAAAATATTATTGATATAGCAACATTTATCACCAGACAGTAAAAAAAACACTCAATGGCTGCTTTTGATGTTGCTACCGGCAGGCCTGTAATATTTTTTTTTATGCTGAATCCGTGATAGAGGCATGTCACGGTAATAATAATTCCAAAACACAGGGCTTTTACGATTCCTACAATAATATCTGTCGGAGTTACGGCTTTTGCAATCTGTCCAAGAAAGTCGCCTAAGTAAATATGTGTAAAGACCCATACTATTCCATAACCTCCGATAATGGACACCAGGTCAAAAACGATGAAAAGACAAAGTATGGCGGATGTGATCCCTATTAATCTCGGCAGACAAATTGTTCGTATGGGATCAATGCCCGCCATTTCAATCGTATCTATTTCATGAAAAATCTTCATATAGCCGATCTCTATAGTTACTGAAGTGGCTGATCTCAATATCACCAAAAGAGCTGTAATACCGGGGCCTAATTCTCTCACAATTAACAGCACCATTGTTGTGCCTATGTCGTATTGACTTGAGATCCTGGCAAATTGTATAATAAGCATACTTCCCACAATAAGAGCAATCGGAATAAGCAGGGGAAGGGCTTGCACAGCCGTAAAATATATCTGTTCCAGAATAACTCTTCTAACAAGTACTCTGCCTGTCTTCTGCCTTTTAAAAATCAGATCGAGTATTCTATAAGTAAAGGCAAATAGATCCAGAATATGGTTGACAGATTTTAAGGTTTTTCTGCCTATGTAACCCGCTATTTGATACATATTGCTCGTTGCTCGTTACTCGTTGTGTATTGTTGACTGCAAGCGTTCACGGAACGTTGAAATTGGAAAATAGAAAATGGAAATTTGGCCTGAACCTTTTTGTTCTACTTATCAAAGTCGTGCCAGACCATATCTGATAACGCTTCTACCAGCTTGTAAACATCCAGGCTTCGCCTTTGGCTACGCCCGGCAAGCCAGTTCACGGGTTACAGTTGTGCATAGACCTTGCCCGGCGTAGCCAAAG
>JAUWQO010000149.1 GCA_030610995.1 Desulfobacterales bacterium | reverse complement strand
TATCGGACTTCAACCGGTCATTGCCCAGTTGAAAAGTTTTTGGATTTATTACCATTCAAGCATGCTAAAAAAGTGTCTTGGGTTCTGAGTCTGATAGAAGATCTTTCTATGGTGCCAAAACAATATTTCAAAAAACTCGTCAATACGGATGATATTTGGGAAGTTCGAGTTAAATCTGGAGGCGAAGCGTACCGTTTGTTGGGTTTTTTTGATGGCACTAATTTAGTCGTCCTTGATTATGCTTTTCAAAAGAAAACACAGAAAACCCCTCAAACCGCAATCAAGACTGCTGAAGAACGAAAAAGAGAGTATTTCAAAAGGAGGATAGGGAATGAGTGATCTGCAAAATTATATTGCAAAACGTAAAGTTCGAGACCCAGACTTTGCCAAAGATTATGATAAAGGCTATAAGGATTTCAAGATCGGGGTAATGCTCAAAATTGCCAGAGAAGAATCCGGCCTTACACAGGAGCAGCTTGCCAAAAAGTTGAAAACGAAAAAATCAGCGATTTCACGTATTGAAAATCATGCTGAGGATATCAAATTATCAACTTTAGATAGATTTGCCCAAGCCTTAGGCAAGACGCTTCTTGTCGAAGTAGCATAAGATTGACAGCGAACCAGCCAGTGCACCTGACCGGAAAAGCCAGCGCGTTTTTCGCATTTACGTTATTTTGAGTAAAACTTCGCATTTGCCAAGTTTTTTTTGGCTTTTCCGGCTGGTGACTTCTACGTTAGAGAGGCATAATCATGAAAGAAATCGCATTGGTAATCCTTGGGTTATTTTCTGGAGCCATTCTGGCATGGTTTCAATTCAAGTATATCTGGGTAGACCAAAGAATGGTAGAACTAAAGCTCAAAACACTTGAAGAAGCCGCAAAAGCTCTCGCATTATTTGAAAGAGAGGCACTGGATCCAGAAATACAAGGCAAAAAGAGGGTTAATGACCTCGGACAGTCTGGGGCCATCACAAGAAAAATTGAACTATCAGCAGAAACAGACGTCCTTATGAGAACTGCATTGGTTAAGACGAAGGCCCTATACACCGAGAATACATATCAATGTTTGTTGACAGCATTAGGCATCCAGCTTGACGTTAAAGTTCCCAATGATGATGCCCATAATGATTTTATCAAACAAAGTGAGAAGGCCATTGAAGAAATGAGCAAGGACATCAAAGCAAATATGTCAAATCTCAGCTCTCTAACATGGCGGCTGCACAAGGACCGCTCGTAACCTCGCGGCCTGTGAGCCGCGACGTTGGGAGATATAATTATGGGAACAATCAAAGACCTTGTTGATCTAACCACTCAATTAGCAAATAGCGTACACGACCGCAAGATAGCATCCGAATTGAACGCTATTCAGTCGTTGATTCTACAACTCCAGTCTGAACAGGCCTCGCTTCACGAGGCGAATATCGAGTTGAGAGAAGAACGCTTATCCCTCAAAGAACAAATTCAAGAGTTGGGGGCCGAGATTGAAGAACTAAAGTCTGCATCTATTTCTGTACCAAGCGATGTTCCCACATGCCCAAACTGTTCAACGGTGGCTAAACCTTTTTATATGCGACCTGTTGCGAGCGATTTTGTGGACATACTGAATGCAACACACGAATGCCCGAAGTGTAAATACAATATAAAAATCGGTGAATTAGATGAAATTTCCTGACAATTGCATTGAGAGGAACAACGCACTATAAATCATGGGTAAGCGTAAACAAAAATTAACAGCCACCGAGAAAGCTGAGAAAAAGCGACGGCAGAAGGAATACATGACCATCTTCATCAATGGGAAGCAAAAACGAGTCAAACGCCCACCGACCATCGATGGAATGGATACTGATGAGTTCATTTGTAGAAATGCAGCCCCCATCTGGCTGCATCAGAATGAAATGTGGGAGTACATGACTGTTGACGACGAGTCATAAACTCCCAACAAACGAGTACACCTGACCGCAGGGGCACAGCGGCCTTGGCTTTTTACGAATGTTTTAGTTTTTCAACCTTTTTAAGCTTTTGCGCAGTCCTCGCCGCCCCTGCGGCTGGTGACCCGAGCGTTAGAAGATGAGGAAAATATGAGTACTGTGCTTACAATAGTAGGGATCGTGGTCTTGGGCTTCATAGTCAACATCGTACTCAAGCAATCATACAACTTTCTTTTCATTCTTTCTAAAAAGCCTTTATTGTGGATTGCCACGATTGCGGTTGTGGCTATAGTAATTTGGTCTGTATCTGCTGCATTTAAATGTGGTGTATCGATTCCAGCATGGGTATGTGCTATCGCGTTACTAATGAACCTTCCCCCCAGGCAAAAGAGTGCCGACGACAAACGAGCGGTTCAGGCGATGGCTGACGAAATCTACTCGGAAATAGGAATCAAGCATGGCCGTCTTTTGCATCGGATGGGGTTGGCGGCCTTCGTTTTGGCCTGCCTCATATCTTGGGCTACCCTCTACGGGGAAATATGCTCGGGCGGTGAATGTCGTAGCATCATTGGAAGCATCTTCTAACCCGTGTTTTCAGCGGATCGCGATGACCATGCGCCCGCTGAAACGCAACGAGAAATATCGGATTTGATTAACTATGGACGATCAAGATCGACATAAACGAAACAAAGAAAAGCTTTTCTATGGTGGTATTATATTTGGTATTACAATCCCTATTGGATTTTTCATCGCAATTCATTTTGGTTCTCAAATCGAATTTCAAAGAGAACATTCTTTATTTTTGATAGATATTTTATTTTGGATTCTTGAATGGATATTTATACTTGTTGGAGTTGGTCTTCCTTGGATTACATGGAAGAAATTAGTAAAACCATATAAGGATTTCTAACCTGTCACTGGAGATGGACTGGGCAAAACCGTGCCGCTTTTGAAAGGCAGTATTTGACCGGTAGTTTTTACCTTTATCATAGTTTTTTTGTTATCGTTGCCCAGCCACTCAGTTCTGCGTTAGAACTACCAGAAAAAAGTATTAACAACTAAGCAAAGTGCAAAAACACAACAGAAAATGAGCCAGAAATTAATTACCGGAAAATCCATCGTTTACTTACCTCCCTTTTGGGTAACTTTTTTTACTTTAATTATTAGCTATTTACTCTATCGCATTAATAAAAGCTTGAAAATAATTAAATAGCTGTTCTAACCAATCACTGCACCTGACCGCCAAACAGCGGGCGGCAGGTGAGCTCGTCGTTATGTGTAGCGAGATTATAGAAAATGAGCTTAATTAGACCAAGATTAAATGACTTTTACAACATTCCTTTCACGCAAGAGGAGGTTGATTTTGCCATTCCTTTCCTTGATGAAGATATCCCCTTATACTTAGATCCTTTTCTTTTATGGAAATCACCGTCAATGCAAGATAATTCATTGCATTTGTCAATTACGAATAGTTTTAACAATTTAGGTTTCTTAGTAAACAATGGGAAAGAAGAAGCTGCCATTGATATTATTATAAGGGCTTCTGAATGCAATGAGGTTGGATTTGGAACTTCTAAAAGCAAAAGAGGCAAACGAATTGGCCCTAAATTGGCTAAGAGCGTTTTAGCTGTATTTGACACCATTCCCCAAATTAAGAAATCAGGTTTTATACATTTTGAAGAAATTCAACTGCTGGTTGATAGTTTTTCAAAGGATAGGGTAAGTGATATTGCGTGCAATTTTATTCTGTCTTTTCTTATCGATTTCACAATAGAACAGGCTGAACAATATGGTATTCCTATAGAGAGAGTAAAGCTACAAAATGTATATAATCTAAAAAACGGCACTTTCGATGGAGAAATGACTCATTTGCCTGTTAATCCAACAAATAAAACTCCTATTTTATTTGTTCCAAAAAGATGGTTGCGCTTTATTCCATGGATTAACTCAGATGATTATTTTGAAAATTATTATGTCAAAAATATACACAAGGAAGGTGATGAGTTTCCCGATAGAGTTAATTTGTTGAAATTTAATCGAAACAACTATGACATAGTTAAGACATATACAGCAATAAAGGAAAAACAATTAGCGCATTGTAAAAATGATCCATTATTTAAACAAATTCCAGTTCTCTCCGCAAAGCGCAAAATCACGACTATTTCAAAGCTCCCAACAGGCAAAACAGATAATGCTGACAGAAAATATGAAGATAATATCTGCCAACTAATGGCATCACTAGTATATCCCCATCTTGATTTTGCTCAAGAACAGAGTCGGACTGATTCAGGTGTCTTAATTAGAGATTTAATTTTTTATAATAATAGGTCGTTGGATTTTTTAAAGGATATTTACGACGATTACGGTTGCCGACAAATTGTAATGGAACTGAAAAATGTGAGGGAAGTAAACCGAGAGCATATATTTCAACTCAATCGGTATCTAAATGACCAATTCGGTAATTTTGGAATAGTTATCACAAGAAACCCACCGGTAAAGAAATTATTTAAAAATACTATAGATTTATGGTCAGGCCAAAGAAGATGCATTCTTATTTTAGATGACACTGACATAAAGATGATGTCTCAAGTATTTGAAAGTAAGCAAAGATATCCAATAGAAATTATAAAGAAGAAATATATTGAATTTACCAGAGCATGCCCATCATAAGGGAGGTTGTAATGACAAACGACGATATTGAAAAATTCGAAAAAATATATGGACAATTTGAAGGACTACACAAAGAAATTGGCATATTGTCCAAGAAGACCCCCAATGACCCAATAAATAAGTTTAAGCTTTCATTCATAAACAAGTTGTTAGCAGAAGCTCATGAAGTTCTGGATGAAAAGCAGAGGCCTTTTGATGGGTTTAATAGTTTTGATGAGGACGAATTGCCTACCAATAGTGATATTACAATGATTTTTGAACAGTATTTATACTGTTTCGAAAAACTCAGATCAGATAATATTAAATATACATGGAAATATCATGGAGATAAGATGGTTGAAAAATGGATATGGCTTGTTGATGGCGAGGAAAGTGAAATACAAACCGCCCCACCCAAAAAAATAAAGAGATGACAGAATGAAAAACAAACAGAAATTACCAACAGAAGCGCAAATACAGAAGTTTAAAATGTTAGATGAATTGATAGATTCTATATACCATGAGATGAAGGAGTTTTCAAAAAAGAAACCTGATGAACCTTTAAACAAATTTAAAGTGAAAAACATCAACCGTATTATAGAACCAATTAAAGAAATATTGAAAGATGAACCGACTTCTGAATTTCTTGATTTTCTTGACGATGAGACTCTACCATCAAATAGTGATGCGATTCTTATAATCGGGCAGTTTAAGGCTTCAATGAAGCAGTTTTATAGTAAATATTATTTGTATGAGAGCGGAACTGGACACCGCTGGTCTACCAAAGAAAATCCGATATTCTAATTGATCACCATTTTTTTTATACATTGAACTATCTTATGGGTAAGAAACACATAACCATGCTCTTGCAGCGGATCGCAAAAAGCCGCGCCCGCTGAAGAGCGACGTTCGATGATATTGTGGCAGACATGTATAAGAAGAGGAATGAGATAAGTAATGAGCAACGTACGTCTGGAAGAGATATGGATATTGAAAGCTTAGACAAGTCCCTGATAGACAGTCTTGGTGACTCACAGATTATCGACTCTGCTGCTGATGCAGCCGAGCAAGCATTGGACAGTTTGCTTAGTGATGGGATTATTAAGGACATCCCCATTCTTGGACACGTGGTCAAGCTGTGGCGAGGTGGCATACAGCTACGCTCTTATTTATTCGCCCGTAAGCTTCTTAGATTCCTGGCCCCGCTAAATGAAATCCCCCAAGAAACCCGTGAAAATTTCCTGAAAGATCTTGAAAGTGATCCAAAGCAGCGCAGAAGAGTCGGCGAATATCTTCTGTTGCTTCTTGAAAGAATGGATGACCTTGAAAAACCGGAAATTCTTTCCAAAGCCTTTTGCGCCTATGTTGCCGGAAACATTAATTACGACACTTTTCGTCAAGTCGGTTTCGCAATCGATCACAGTTCACTCTCAGATCTTCTCACATTACGAGGCCAGATCGACTTTCATGCCAATTTTTATGATGAAGGAATTGGTGCTCATGTGTACAAAAACAAATCAGATGCTTGCGTTTCACGATTGGTTGCCGCAGGAGTACTGTTTTATGAAAGAAACGGTATAATTCTCACAGATATAGGTGCGAGACTTAAGGGGATAATCAAGAAGTGATTGAGCAATTCGTATGAATCACTGTCATCGAACAATCCAGTGCACCTGATGCCAAAAGCCGGGGCATTTAAAATGTTTTGAGGTTTAATGGGAGTTTTTCATCTTTTTCAGCTTTGTGGGAGCTTTTGGCACAGGTGACCGGAGACGTTAGCTTTAAAAAAATAGGACATATATGCAGTCTCAATGGTTTGAATTATTAAAAAAAGATTTTGTTCAAGGCTTTCCAGCGTTCTGCGGTTTTGAGTGGTTGTGCTAACCTAAAATTGACCAGCAAAAGGGGTTTGTGCTAACCCAAAATTGACCACCCTGAGCAGTTCATTTCCTGTTAAGATGGTTTATTATAAACCGTTGAGATAGGAGGTAAAGGAGTTGCTTAGAATGGATC
>JAUWQO010000133.1 GCA_030610995.1 Desulfobacterales bacterium | reverse complement strand
TCGAACATCGAACGTTGAACATCGAATAATGAAATCGCTTCGCTCCGCCAGTTTATAAATTGACAGAATACCTTATTCAAAATTCGATGTTGGACGTTCGATGTTCTACGGGTGGTAGGTGATTATCTGCTTTATCAAGCTCTTAATCCTTTAATCCTTTTAATCCTTACCCCTTTTACAACTTACATGGAGCATATATAATGAAACAGCAAAAACGCAGACATAAGATCATGGTAATTCACGGGCCGAATCTGAACATGTTAGGGAAAAGAGAACCTGAGATATACGGAAAAGAAACCCTTGATGAGATTAACGCAAAGCTTGAAGAGCTGGCAAAAAAACTGGGTATAGATGTAGAGACATTTCAATCCAATCATGAAGGAGAAATAATAGAAAAAATTCAATCCGCCTCAGGCGGATCAGGAAAATGCAAAGGGCTTATTATCAATCCCGCGGCCTTCACCCATACGAGCATCGCTATCCGTGATGCGCTGCTTTTGCTTGACATCCCTATAATAGAGATACACCTTTCAAACATCTATAAAAGAGAGCCTTTTCGCCGCAAGTCCATGATATCCGATGTGGTAACCGCTCAAATTTCAGGTTTTGGCGTTCAAGGATATATAATGGCTCTGAAGGCTATTGCTAAAATATAAGGCCTTTGCAAATTTCAAATCCGCAAAGGCCTTATTATTATAATTATATCCTGTTGTTCTTTTTATTTGGGATGGCACTCACCGCATGTCAGCGGGCCTTTATCTTTTTCATGACACCCCTTGCAGCTTTCATGAAATGCCTTCATTAAAGGAAGCGTCTTGCCGTCTGCCTCAAGCTTATGGCATTCGGCGCACTCTGTTTCAGCAGAATCATCCCATACATTTTCACCGGATTCGTCATATATATGATGACACATCAAACAATCGATTTCCGCATCATCAGCATGGAGTGTGTGCGAAAAAACAGCCCCGGGTCTCTCGCGATCTATAAAGGCATCATGTTCCAACAAGATGATCTCATCCTGAGCATATGCAGTTCCAAGAATAAACAGAAACGCCAACCCTGCTATTGATATAAATAATGCGGTATTATTCTTTTTCATTCCAATAGGCCTCCAGCTTTTATGTTATACTCAACCATTATCCCCAACTTTTTATAGTCATTCATCTAAAACATTGAAGTGAAGAGGTTTTTTAACAAATCAACCAGCACCTGTCAAGAAAAAAGGAATGCTGCTCTTTTATCTTGACCTTTATAGAAAAATAAATTAATGTGCGTTTTGATTTTCGCATAGTAACTTATCATAACAACAATGAATAATTAATGTGTTAATTATATAAAACATAGATTTATCAGCGGTAAATCTATGTGACTTCCAACAGGAAGAAAATAAGGAGGTGGGGGAATGGTTAATTCGGAAAGCTGGGACTGGGAAATTGCAAATAAAATGGTTGCCGACACTTCAAAGTGGAAAAGCCAATTTGAAGATGTCTGGGAGCCTTACATCAGTTCTGACGGTGAAAAAATAGCCTCTATCGTTAAGGTGGGGGAAGGCGAATTCAACATAGCTGTCAATAATGCGACGTGGGGGGAAGAACCCTTTGAAAAGATATGGTATTCCAGGTTCAGCCCGGACGGCCGCTTGACCGCTCTTATAACAAAGGACCAGGAATGGACGATGGCCGTAGATGGAAAGCCATGGGAGCAAATGTATGAGTATATATGGGATACCAAATTCAGCGCTGACGGCAAGGTTATAGCTGCGACCACTAAACAGGATGGCGTTTACGCGATAACGGTAGATGAAAAAACATGGGAATGTCCTGTTAAGCTTCATAGCATAGCAAGTCACGTAATAAGCCCGGATGGGAAAACATCGGTCGCAATAGCTCAAACCGTTGCTACTGCTGAGGCTGATGTTAATGCATTTACGAAAGGTAGCTGGTCGGTAGTCGTAAACGGAAAGCCGTGGAAAGAAAACTATGTTGATGTTTACGGCCTGACTATCAGCGATGACGGCAAAAATATTGCCGTAGAATACAGGGCAGCTATTTGTGAATACGGCATCGTTGTTAACGAAACTCCATGGAACGAAAAATTCGCCTGTACATGGGAGCCTGTTTTTCATCCTACAAACAGCAATGAGATAACCACACCTGTCAGGCAGGGAGGTCAGTGGTTCCTGGCGACAAACGGCAGGATTGTCTGGGACACAGGTTTTTACAGTCTCCTGTATCAAACCTACAGTCCTGATGGCAGTAAGATTGCGGCAACAGTCGCGCCGTCTTTTGCCAAATGGACAATCGCCGTTAACGGCCAGCCATGGTCAAAAACATTCAATGAATGCCTTTTACAACCATGTTTCAGCCCGGACAGCAGAAAGGTTGCAGTTATAGCAAAAGACAGCGGAAACTGGTTCCTGGTTGTTGACGGGACCGTACTTGGAGAAGGCTATGATAATATCTGGCCGCCTGTTTTCAGCCCCAATGACAATAAGGTAATATGCAAGGTTGAAAAAAACGGCAAGTATGCTGTTGCGGTTAACGGCAAAATCAAGGGTAAAGAATACGAAGCCCTCTGGAATCCTGTTGTATCTCCTGACGGGACCAAAGTAATGATATGCGGCGTCGAAGCCGGTAAATATTATCGCAAAGTAGTTCTGTTAAGCGACTTATAAAATAAATTTAGATTGCTTCGTCGCTTCGCTCCTCGCAATGACCCTCTGTATCTGTCATTGCGAGCGATAGCGAAGCAATCTCAAAAAGGAATTTCCTATCAAGTAATGTTTTTATTTAGTAAGATAAATATAGTTTTGAATAATATTTTCAAAAGGGGGAAAGCAAATGTATGAATTTGTTAGCGGGCCGCTGGTATGGATAGCCTTTATAATTTTTATCGGCGGGAGCCTGTATAGAATATACTACATGTTGGCTGGCTCTAAAAAAGAGAAGGTTGTGTTCCCGCATATGTCCCTGGAACACAGTGTAGCCTCTCTTGTGCACTGGGTAATACCTTTTAATAACCAATCTATGAGAAAAAGACCGATATTTACAATCATATCCTTTGCTTTTCATATATGCTTGATATTTACACCCATTTTTCTTTTGGGTCACATGATTTTATTGGATGAATCATTGAATATAAGCTGGTGGACCCTGCCGGAAGGAGTCGCCGACTGGATGGCGATCATAGTCATTGCCGGGTGTATCTTTTTCTTATATAGAAGATTAACAGATCCTGTGGTAAAAAATGTCACAGATGCCTCGGATTATCTTCTGCTTGCAATTACCGCACTTCCCTTTATAACCGGCTTCATTGCATACCATCAATTATTTGCCTATAAAACCATTCTGATAGTTCACATCCTTGCCGGCGAGCTTATGCTGATAGCCATTCCTTTTACAAGGCTAAGCCACATGCTCTTCTTTGTTTTTACAAGATCATATTTCGGAAGTGAACAGGGTCATGTAAAGCATTCAAAGGATTGGTAAGAATTTAACAGCAAAACGATGTTAAGGAGAATATTATGAAACCCACCATAGCTATAAGAGAACCGGTAGTAGATGATGCCTTGGACCAGGCCGAGGCAAAACTCACACCTGAACAGATAGAAAAAGTTATCAATGAAGTTATAGATAAAGAAACCGGCGGTCGTTTGTGGACATACGTTAATACATGTATCCACTGCGGGTTATGTTCCGAGGCATGTCATTGGTTTCTTTCTAACGACAGGGATGTCAGTTTTGCTCCGGTTACAAAGATAAAAGATACCCTTTGGGTAATGTTAAAAAACAAAGGGAAGGTTGACGCCGCATTTATCAAAAGATGCTCTCAAATCGCCCATACAGAATGTAATGCCTGCCGGCGCTGCGGCATGTACTGCCCGTTCGGAATAGATATTGCGTATATGATACTTGTGGTTCGTCGGATATGCGCAAAGCTGGAAATGGTGCCTCTTTACCTCCAGGATACGGTTCACAGCCACGCCGCCACAATGAACCAGATGTGGGTAAAGCCGGATGAATGGATAGATACGCTCCAGTGGCAGGAGGAAGAGGCACAGGGATATGTGCCCAGCGCCCGTTTGCCCCTGGAAAAAGAAGGAGCTGAAATCATGTATTCTGTTATCGGCCCTGAGCCGAAGTTTTTAGCACAGCTCCTTGGCAATATCACGGTGATCATGAAGGTTGCAGGGTGTGATTGGACAATGCCTGCAACTGCCGGCTGGGATAACAGCAATATGGCTATGTATTCGGGCGATTTTGAGGTCATGGCGAGAGTGGAAAGGCTTCATCATGAAACAGCTCAAAGGCTTAAGGTAAAAAAGATAGTTATGGGGGAATGCGGCCATGCGTTCAGGGGGGCAGAATATGACGGCCCGACCTGGATGGGATGGATGAAGCCTCCCATACCGATTGTTCATGCCATAGCATTTTATTATGACCTGCTTGTAAGCGGCAGAATCAAGATAGCAAAAAAAGTTGAAGGCCCTGTTACTTCGCAGTATCCGTGCAATGTTATAAGAAACGCGGGATTGGGCTCAAAACTGCAGTATATTATGAATGAGGTGTGCGAAAATTTTGTAGATCTTATCCCAAATGACAGGCATGCCTTCTGCTGCAATGCAGGCGGCGGGACTATTAACTGCGGGCCGCCATGGAAGAAAATCCGGGTCCAGTCAGCTAAACTACAGTCAGAAAATTTTAAAAGAACCGGCGCTCATACCATTGTAACGCCGTGCCACAACTGCCATAGCGGTGTTGAAGATATTGTTGACAAATACAAGCTTGGGATGCATGTCAAGTTCTTCAGTGAACTCCTTATAGAAGCAATGGAAATACCTGAAGATTTGCAGCCATAGTAATGTGAAAAAGCTATTAGCTCTTAGCCGTTAGCTCTTAGCTCAATGTGTTTTAGTCATTGCGAGGAGCAAAGCGACGCGGCAATCTCGTGGATTATCAAGGTGTTGTGAGAATGGCGAGACATATTTTTATCCTTAATTAACAAATAGTTATTAACAATTGGTTATTGATTATTTATTTTATGTTTTTATATTTATGCCCAAAAAGCCAATAATAATAGTTAATAATCAATTGATAACTGTTAATTGCTAATGGAGAGATAACTTATGGGTAAAGAGCAGCCCTAACCCCCTTTAGAAAAGGGGGATTTAGGGGGATTTTTACCAACAGTCGTGAATTACACCTGTCTCACAATAAGAAAAGGCGGATATATATATAAAAACTATCCGCCTTTTCTTATTTGCTATATGAGCTTATGAGCTATCAGCTATCAGCTAACCCGTCAAGGGTTATGGAACTAAAAGTACCGGCAGTTCTGACATTTCCGCAACACGGTGAGAAACACTTCCCAGCCAGAACTCCCTAAGCCTATCCTTGCCTGTAGTTCCCATAACTATCATTGTAGCCTTATGCTCCCGCGCAACCCTGATAATTTCTGCTGATGACCGGCCGGAAAACAGATGCGGTTCTGCTTTTAGTCCGGCTTTTTTCAATATGTCACAATAGTTGTCAAGCCGCTCTTTGCTTTCCCTTTCTATACGCCTTAATTCCGACTTGTCAAGATTCTTGGAAATCTTGACCCCAATGATATGCGTTACCATAACCTTATCAGTCAGCCCTTTAAATGAAGAAACTAATTTCAAAGCATTTTCAGATGGTTTTGACCAGTCAGTGGCAAAAAGGGGTTTTGTGAAAATATGGTCATTTACCCTGGTAATAAGCTCGCCCTCCCATTCAAAGCGCACCATATATTTGCTTATAAGGACAGGAACTTTGCTTCTGCGGATGAGATCAAGCGTGTGTGAGCCGACATAGACCTTTTCAAGCGCGGTTCTCTTTTTTCTTCCTGCAATAATAAGATCAACCTTTTCCTCTTCGGCAATACGATATAACTGTGGAATAGGGTTTCCCACCTCAATCCTGATCGTGCTGTCGATTCCGTGTTTTGATAGAGATTGCTGCCAATCTTCAAAACGGATTCTTGCCTGTTCTCTTAAACGTTCCTCCTCATCCTTCATATATCCGCCGAATGGAACAAATCCGACCTCTTCTCTTGGAATAATATAGGTCAGCACAACCTCTTTGAGGCCGGTTTCCTTGAGTTCCATGAGGGATTCCAGGGAATTGAAGGCAAGTTCTCTAAATTTTGTTGGAAACAAAATCTTTTTAATTTTCATAATAGGCTCCTATGCTTAAAAGAAGATTAAACTTACTACCACAAAGGTCGGAATCAAATAGAGCAAGGAGAATTTCAGGATATAGCCAAAGAAACTAGGCATGGGTGTTCCTGCCTCCTCTGCAATTGACCGGACCATAAAGTTAGGCGCATTTCCTATATAGCTGCAAGCGCCAAAGAAGACCGCGCCCGCGGAGATCGCCTTCAAATAGATCGAGGTTTCCGTCATGAGAAGAGGAACAGCCTGAGCTTCAGACAGACCCGGATAAAAGGATCCAAGGGCGGTATTGAAAAATGTAAGATAAGTAGGCGCATTATCAAGAAAAGCCGAAAGGGTGCCCGTGACCCAGAAGTAATGTATCGGTTCTTTTACCACGGCGATTAAAAAGGCGAGTTCCCCCTTCGCGCCTGCCTTTAGTATAAGGAGACACGGGACCATGGTAATAAATATCCCGATAAAAAGATATCCAACTTCGACAATCGGAAACCAGGTAAACTCATTGTACTCACGCAATCTTTTTGGAGTAGCCAGTAACGATAAAATACCCATTACGATCAGGAGTCCATCACGCACCCAATCCTGAACCGCCCGGTGAATGCCCAGTGTATTTACTTCACCCCAGTCAACCAATCCGCTCATGAGCACCGACCCGACAACACCGCCAAGAAAGATAAAATTGTATATCCCTTCCAACTTCAGCGGTTCTTTTTCCCCTTCTTCCACAGGAGCCCCTTTTAATCCTTCTTTTTTATAATGGTATGAATCAAGGATAAAGTAAATCACAAAGAGAATCGCGGCTGTTAAAAGCATGTGCGGCATTATCTTAAATGTCCAGAAAAAGTCGACCCCATGGAGAAATCCAAGAAAGAGGGGCGGATCACCAAGTGGGGTCAATGAACCTCCTATGTTTGCAACCAGAAAGATAAAAAAGACCACCATAAAGGTCCTGTTTTTCCGATAATCGTTTGCCTTTAAAAAAGGACGGATCATCAGCATGGCAGCTCCGGTGGTGCCCATCCATGAGGCAAGCACCGTGCCGATAAGTATCATAATAGTATTTACAACCGGTGTCCCACGCAATGTGCCCTTAAGCGCGATGCCGCCGGAAACAGTATAAAGCGCCCAGAGAAGGATAATAAAGGGGACATAGTCGGCAAGGATGATATGGAGAAGGTCATGCACAGCAGTCCCTTTATAAACGATCAAAAAGGGGATAGCCAGGGATGCAGCCCACACCGCAGAGACTTTGCCAAAATGGTGATGCCAGAACTTCGGAGCCAGAAGTGGAAAGAGGGCTATAGAAAGGAGCATGCATGCAAAAGGAGTACAGCTCCAGAGTGGAAGCACCTCTCCTAAATTGATATGTCCGTGACCATGACCTGCCTCTTCGTGCCCATGCGATTCAGCGCCGGCATGAGCGGCTCCATGTTCTCCTGTTGCAGATTCATGTGCTGTTTTATGCTCTGTAACAGCGCTATGCCCTGCATCATGAGTTACCGCAACGTCATGATCTGAGGCCATAGCCGAAACCGAAAATATACAAAAGATACTTAGCAAAAAAAATGTCAATACCCACTTTTCAAATTTCATCTATCAGTTACCTCCTCAAAATGTAAGACCGTTGCAATTCTGACTTTTTACAAATCCATCAACTTTAATCACCAAAGATTTCGGGATCACTGTGGGAGCGGCTTTCCAGCCGCGATTGTCGCGGCTGGAAAGCCGCT
>JAUWQO010000072.1 GCA_030610995.1 Desulfobacterales bacterium | reverse complement strand
GGAGGTTGAGTCATTCGAAAGCCGTAGGGGCGGGTTTACCCCGCCCGCAAGAGTCGGCAACTCATATGAAATCCTGGACAATAAAACATATAAAAGGGTTTACCATTTTTAAAAGGCTTGCTCTTGGCTACCTTGCTATTTTGCTGGTTGTTGTTGCCCTGGGAATTTACACTACCTTGAGGCTTGATCAGTTGAACCAGATCACCCGCTCAATTAGTTCTATCGATGGTGAAACCATAAGAATAGCGACTAAATTAAGAAATAACACGCTTTCTCAGAGTGGATTTGAAAAAAAATATATAGTTTCCGGAGATAAAGACTTTTACCATCAATTTTTGGAGATTGAAAAACACATCGAGACCGATCTTAAGCGGATAAGCGTACTTATAGATACTCCGGTAGATACTCCGGTAGATACTCCGGAAAAAAAAAGATTGATTTCCGATATAAAAAAGTTACACAGTCAATATCTTTCTATAGTGCAAAATCCGGTTCATTCGACAAAGATTGACAAAAAATATCCTCAGAAAAGCGATCAAGAGGAAAAAAAGAAGCTTATCAACGAGACAGCCGACAAGCTGGACCAAGTGATAGAAATTGCAAAAACTGATGTGGAAAGAAAGATAAAAAGATCAGGAGAAATAGGCGCCAGGGCCTCTAAAGTCACAGTGACTATAAGTATAGCCGCTATAATTATGGGAATATTGATCGCATTTTTCAATGCACGAACAATTAATTACCCTATTCTTAGTTTGATTAAAGGAACAAGGGAAATCGCAAAAGGCAAATTTGAAAAGCATATAACAATACCTTCTCCTCCCGAGATAAAAGAACTGGCAAACGCCTTTAATCTCATGTGCGACCGTTTAAAAAAGATCGACGAGATAAAGGCGGATCTTTTTTCCAACATATCGCATGATCTTCGCACCCCTTTAGCGGTAATAAGAGAATCAGCAAGCTTGCTCCTTTTTAACGGCAGTTCTGCGCGATTTTCGAAAAAAGAGTATAAACTTATTAGTATCATCGAGGAAGAGTGTGAGAGATTGATAAATTCTGTAAATACTATCCTTGACATCTCACGGATGGATGCAGGGATGACCGATTATAATATGGAAAAATATAACCTTTTCCACCTTATAGAAAGAAGCGTTTCAAATATAAGACCGATTGCCGAAAGCAAGGGGATTAACCTTGAAGTAAACATCGGCGGACGTTTGCCACCTGTAAATATAGACGGAGAAAGAATAGGCCAGGCGCTTGGCAACCTTTTAGATAATGCCATGAAATTTACAACGCAAGGGGGGAAAGTGACGGTTGCCGCCACTTTAAAGGACATAGATGCATCGTATCATTTTTTGAATAATAAAAAGGAGTTTGTTGAAGTTTCCGTATCCGACACCGGCTGTGGAATTCCAAAAGAGAATATTAAGGAGATATTCGATAAATTTAAAATGCTCCATGGTAAAGGGACAGGATTGGGTCTGTATATAGCAAGGCATATTATTAATGCCCATGGGGGTGATATATGGGTGAAAAGCGAGCAAGGAAAAGGAAGCGCCTTTTCTTTTACTGTACCTGTTTTTTAGCGACCCTTTTAATAGGGATCGGATGTGCCGCTACCTTAAACTTCCAAAAGAGACTACAAGCGGTGGAATTCCTTGAGAAGGGAGAGAATCTCATAATCAAACGAGAGCATAAGAAGGCATTAATAGAATACGAAAAAGTCTTAAGGCTTTTTCCCAAAGTTTCGCCTGGAGATAAGGCTCTTTTTCATATGGGGCTTATCTGGCTTCATCCTGACAATCCTCAAAAAGATTATGAAAAATCGTTAATATCTTTTCAACGCGTTATCCACGATTTTTCCAAAACCAGGTTGAGAGAAAAGGCCAAGGTGTTGAGCTATGTTGTCGCTGAACTCATCCGTAGCGAAAACGATATCAAAAAGCTCAAAGAATCGGCCGACTTTTTGCAAAACAGGCTTCGAAAGGAGAATGAAGATAGGGCAAAGACTCTAAAGAAACATCTAAAAGAGCTTGAAAAATTGAAAGAACAACTAAAGGAATTAAAAGAGATAGACATAGTAATTGAAGAAAAAAAGAGAGACAGAGAATAAACAGGTGGGACGATAATGGCGGAAGAGCATATACTTATAGTAGATGACGACAAGAATATGTTAGAGGTTTTGAGGTTCAGGCTTGAGTCCGAAGGGTATAAAGTCACAATCACAAACATGGTAAAAGATGCTTTAACCATGACAAAAGATGAGTTGTTTGACCTGGCCCTGGTCGATCTAAAGATAGATAGAAATGACGGTATTGAATTAATGCAAAAGCTGCACCGGTTATCTCCTGAAATGCCGGTTATCATCCTTACCGCCTATGGAACGATTGAGACTGCGGTAGATGCAATGAAACATGGAGCCTATAGTTATCTCACCAAGCCGTTCGATCGGCTGGAGCTTTGCCTTCAGATAAAAAACGGTCTGGAAAAAAGCAGCCTTTCCAGGGAGATAAGGAGGCTAAGGGCGTTGGTAGGGGAAAGATATGAGTTCGAAAACATCATCGGCAAGAGCAAAAAAATGCAAGAGGTTATGGAACAGATATCAAGAACAGCAGAAATAGACTCCAATGTATGTATCTACGGAGAGACCGGCACCGGAAAAGAGCTTATAGCTAAATCTTCGCATCTTTTAAGCTCCAGAAAAGAGAAGATCTTTGTTGCGATAAACTGTGCCGCCATTCCGGAGGGGCTCCTTGAAGCAGAGCTGTTCGGTTACGAGAGGGGGGCATTTACCGGAGCCGTCAGGAATAAAAAAGGGCTTTTTGCCCAGGCTGATGGGGGAACTATATTTCTGGACGAGATTTCAGAAATGTCGGAATCGATGCAGGCAAAACTTCTCCGGGTGTTACAGGAAAAGGAGTTCCATCCTCTGGGAGCAGAAAAATCGATAAAAGTAGATGTAAAGATAATAGCAGCTACTAATAAAAACCTTGAAGATGAGGTGAAAAGCAGGAATTTTCGTGAAGACCTTTTCTACCGCATCCATGTCATACCTGTCTATATCCCGCCTTTAAGAGAAAGAAAGGAAGATATCCCCCTTTTGGTAGATCATTTCATGAAAAAGTTTGCCGGAAATATGAAAAAAGAGATAAAGGGGATTACCACACCTGCCTTACAGAAACTATTGTCTTATGAATGGCCTGGGAATGTGAGAGAGTTGGAAAATAGTATTGAGTACGCTGTAGCCATGACAACTGGGGATATAATCGGTGAAGATTTAATTCTCCAGACCAAAACCGTAGAACAAGGCGAGTTGAAGCCGCTAAAGGAAGCCAAAAATGCGTTTGAAAAAAAATATATTTCCAACCTCATCTCTCTTACCAGAGGAAATGTAAGCAAGGCATCAAGGCTTGCCGGAAAGTACCGGTCTGATTTTTATGACCTTTTAAAAAAACATAATCTAAAGACAGCCGATTTTAAGTCTGATATAGCCGCAAAAATGCACAAAATGCACAAAAAATAGAATTTATGGTAATAGTTCACCGCCCGCTTCGCTCAAGACGCAGAGGACGCAGAGGTTGTTTTTTTATTGCTTTCCGTTGAGGGGCCGGAAAACAATAAGAACCAGCCCCTCTGGGGCATTCCGTAGCATCTCGCAATGGTAAGGCAATGAATAATAGCTGTAGGGTGGGCAATGCCCACCGTTAAATGACTGAATTTATGACCAACAGCAACGCGTCTTTTCTGAGTATTAAGCTGATAAATACAATTTACATTGTGACCTGTGCTGAACAAAGTGTATGAAATATCCTACACATAAAAATGTAGAACATACAAAGGGTTAAGCATCTTAGTCTAATTTCATCCTCGTTTACCTGTAGGAAAATTCCTTCACAAACATCCTCTGTAGCAATGTTGCTGCAGTTCCGAAAAGCCATAAAATCAATTAGTTGATTTAATTAATAGCTGTTTGGCATATCCTTTGCAGCTCTTTCTATGATTTACAGATGACAAGCCAATACTGATGATCTCGTAAAAAGCTGTATTATGCCGCTTCACGGCACTGTAACCAGAAATAACTTGATTGTATAGGAATTTCCTTTCTTGAAATAACAAATAACAAATCACAAATATCAAATAAATTACAATGACCAAAATTCAAAATTCCAAACCCGTAAATGACCTAAATTTGAAACTCCAAACATGTTTTGGTCATTGAATATTGGGATTTATTTGTAATTTGATGCTTGAAATTTGGGATTTTATAAGTTCTCAATCATATCAAAAGGTTATGATTTAGTTATTTGAAAGTCGGAAAATCCATTTTTACCCCAACATATTGATTGACAAATAGATAACGCAACTATATGTTGCGGCCAAAAATAAAATGTTGGGACTTTTACGATCATCAAAAAAGTGCGACCTGTGCGGTCAGATAATTTTCAAGTCCCCTCTAATAAGAGGGGATTTAGGGGAGTGTTCATATGATATGCTGCTACATCCTTTTACACACCCCGTCCGCTTCGCGTCCACCCCTCTTGTTAGAGGGGATTTAAGAGGATTAACCGCAACCGCAGTTTAACGCCGTGTAAAGTATATGTACGGATGAGAGGTGCCATGCTCTTAAGACCCCATTTTGACAGTAGTGAACAATTCAGTTGCAATATAGCTCAAACGCACGATGAACTGGAACAGGCCTTTTCTTTAGTATACAAGGAGTATCTCAGGGCAGGATATGTCAAAAAGGCTACTCCCTCAAAGATGCTGGTGAATATTTACAATCTGTTGCCTGAGACAGTTGTTTGGATAGTCAAATCTTATCATACAGTTGTTTCCACCCTTACCCAGGTCTTTGATAGCTCTTTGAGGTTGCCCATAGATGAGGTGTATGAGAAGGAACTGGATGAACTAAGGTTAGAGGGACGACATATAGTAGAAATTTCGGCCTTAGCGATTCATAAGGAGTACCGATGGCAAAATGCTTATATGCCTCTTTTTCGCAGTATGTTACAGCATGCGCTTAGTTGCAAGGCAACCGATTTATGTATTGCGGTAAATCCCAAGCATAGGGCTTTTTATAAGAATATTCTGCTGCTTGAAGATATTGGAGGGGAAAAGCACTATCCAAAGGTAAGCGCCCCATCTGTAGCGCTACGCTTAGACCTGACCACGGCAGAAAAGAGATTTGAACAGGTATATGGCCGGATGAAACCAGATTCTAATCTTCATGACTATTTCTTTCGATGTAATGGAATTGAGGATTCTCCTGTTAAAGAATTTTTTCAAAAGAAAAAAGAGATGGACAGTAATGTGATCCAATACTTTTTTGTTAAGAAGAACAAAATACTTCAAGAATTATCTCCCCATCAAGTCGAATACTTCCAAAAATGTTATTCTGATTATGATTTTTCCCAACTTCCAAACAATATATATGCCTCATAGCAAATTAGCTCACAGGTCCTGGCTCATAGCTCATAGCAAATTGGCTCACAGCTCATAGCTGATAGCTGATGGCTCAAAGGTGGAAGCTCATAGCTGATAGGAATGGGAAGGTAAGAGGGTGAGAAGATTAGAAGGTGAGATAGGTTATAGGCATGATGTGAACGATAATCGAGTAACCAGCAACGAGAACCCAGCAACGAGAACCCAGCAACAATTCCTCAATTTCTTCCATGGCACAACTCTTGCTTTCTATCTGCACTAATTATCAACCTTGATGAACTCGTAAAAAAGTCCAATATACCCCTTGATTGTCATTCCTGCGAAGGTCCGCCAAAGCAATCTGGCGGATTATTTCAAGTTGCCTGCCTTGGCGCCATGCACTGACTTATCTGGCCACCTATATTTTTCGTTGGAACCGAAAATTAGCTCATTAAAGCCAATATGCCAAGTCTGGGCCAGGGTTATGGACTCCCGCTGGAGTTTATCCCGTGGATTCCCGCTTTCACGGGAATGACTCACGGGGCGGGAGTGATTCGATTTTTAGCTTTTTACGAAGCCGTCAAAGCTCATAGCTGAAAGTTTAAAGCTGAAAGTCTACTGAAGCACATTGGAGTCTGCTTTGGCGGCCTGTTTTTTTTCTTGTATTTTGAGCGTTTTTGTAATAATAAAAAATTTTAAAACTCATAACTCTGAACTATTAATCTGGGGTAAAAACTCTTAATCCTTATCCATAAGGTTTCGTAGGGGCGAGTTTATCTCGCCCGATCTCATTTGGTTGGCGGCATAAAGCCGCCCCTACAACTTCTGACCAATCACTGACTAATTTACCTCTGTGCCCTTTATTAAAACTTTGACAGGATTAACAGGATAGACTGGATAATGTTCATGTTAATCATGAAATAAAATCCTACGAACGAAAATATTATTAGATTTTGCTATGCCCAGTTCCTGAAAAGAGAATTTGAAAGAAGGCTGCAAAAGTTTCAATCTATATCACATGCTGTACATTTGAAGCGTTAACAGGATAGAATTAGCTGATAAACAGGATATCGGTACAATGGTTTTTTTTAAATCAAGTCAATCCTGTTATCCTGTCAGCAAAGGAAATTCCTATACTATCGAGTTAGGGACGGTTGTCATGGAGCGTAAAATCGAAAGACGGCGAACTGTTCGTATTAAGCGGTCGGCATTATTGAAGGACAACTTGCAAGATATCGACCGGCCTACCATAAAATTTGCAGAAACCACAGATGAACTGGAACAGACATTTTCGTTGGCTTATAAGGAATATTCAAAGTCAGGCTATATACCGGAACCAAAGCCTTCTAAGCTGCTGTTCAGCATTTACAATATGCATCCTGAAACCGTGGTATTTATTGCAAAGTCTTATCTAACAGTTATTTCAACATTGACACAAATATTTGACAGCGAGCTGTTTGGCCTTCCAATGGACGTCATTTATCGTGAAGAGTTAGACGCGTTGAGGTCCAAAAAACGAAAAGTTGCTGAACTGTCTGCATTAGTGACCCCAAAGGAAACTCGATGGAAAAACATTTTTATGCATCTTTGTCAGGTGATGTATCAGTATACGTTCTATAAAGGGATCGATGACCTTTGCATCACCGTAAATCCGAAACATGTGAGGTTTTATAAGACCATATTTCTTTTTGAAGACTTAGGCCCAGAGAGGCACTATCCGAGGGTGGATGCCCCGGCTGTTGCGCTGAGATTGAAGATGGACACAGTAGAGAAGAAACTAAAGGATACATATAATGCCCTGGATTTTGAGTGTAACCTATACACCTATTTTCACAAGATTGCCGGGAAAGAAAAATCAGAGGGTAATTCAACTGCGTTAACAAAAGAGAAGCCCCTTGATATAGAGGCGGCAAGATATTTTTTGAGTAAAGAAGATGTATTGAAGGGGATATCTTCAGCACAGAGAGAGTACTTTAAGTCGGTCTATAGGGGACAACTGATAGCAAATTAGCTCAAAGCTGAAAGCTCATAGCAAATTAGCTCATAGCTCATAGCTCATAGCTGATAGCAAATTAGCTGATAGTTGAAAGGTGATAGCAAATTAGCTCAAAGCTGAAAGCTCATAGCTCATAGCTCATAGCTTATAGCTGAAAGGGGGAAAACACCTGAAAATCCCCCTTTTCTAAAGGGGGTTAGGGGGATTTTTACCAACAGTCGTGAATTACACCCTATAGCTTTGAGGTCGATACTTCCCTCGAAATCCTCTATCCTTGAGAGCCTTTGCACACCCCTCATTTGTATCTATTCAGAGGGTATTATATTACCGCCCATTCGCTCCGCTCATTAGAGGCACAGAGCACGCAATTTTTGCCAACTATCAACTTTGGCATGTTGAGTGTCATAATAATGATAACCGCTGTAATCGGTAATTTGGTGGTTTTGCCTTCTATTATTCTTTGTAAGCGGGGATCAGGGGCCATGGAGCAGGGATCAGGAGTCGGGGATTAGAGGTTAGGTTGCTGAGTAAAAAAACTTCATAATTCGACATTCCTTGTTCGATATTCGATTTGCATTTTACTAAATTAGTTGTTTAAGTTAGCGTTTATACCACATCCACAACTTGTTGAAAAAATATTTACTTACGTTGAAAATTTGGTTATACAGCTATTAGACTTCCATTTTTTGTAAATTATGTTCTTGGAGGACAACTATGCAGGATCTACTAAACCGTATCACCTTTAATAAAGATGTTCTTTGTGGAAAACCTCTTATTCGTGGCCTGAGGATATCTGTTGAAATGATATTGGAGCTATTGGCCAGAGGGGCTACAGAAGAAGAGATTCTACAAGACTATCCCCAACTTGAACCAGATGATCTCCGTGCTGCATTGCTCTACGCCCATCATATGGTAGCCAGAGAGACTGTTTTTGATCGAGTCGCAGTTGGATAAGCGCTATGAATTTCTTGTTGGATGTCAACGCAAGTGGGGCCGTAGCTCGTTTGTTGATTAACCTCGGGCATGACGTAGCCGAAGTCGGCCAGAAGGACACAAGAATGAGTGACAATGAGATTTTGAGCTGGGCTGTGAGGGAGCGCAGGATTATTGTTACGACAGACAATGATTTTGAGGAAATGATCTATCGACAAGGGAAACCGCATTGTGGTGTCTTACGTTTGGAAAACCTGCCACGGTCTGAGAGAATAGCGCTCTTGCACGATGTGCTTGATCGTCATAGCCGGGATTTGGAATCCGGAGCCGTTGTCATTGCATTAAGCACGAAATTCCGTGTCCGGAAGCCGCAGCAAGGAAGAAACCTTTCTTAACAAACCCAACCGTCTCAACGATAATAACGAACAAAACGCACCAAATCGACCAGAAAGGCATAATATCATAGACGTTCCATCGATGGCCGCATCAAAATTATCGTCATTCCCGCCTGTCTGCCGTGCCTGCACAGGCAGGCGAAGGCGGGATAAACCCGCCCCTACGGCCAGATGTGTTTCAACGAAATCGTAGGGGCGGCTTTACGCCGCCCGATAGCGGCAGCCAGACGTCGGGGGGGTTTTATCCCGCCCTAATAGCGGCAGCCAGACGTAGGGGCGGCTTTACGCCGCCCGCCAGAGGCAAAACATGAAAAATCAATTACCACAACGCAAAAACATCAGGCTTTCTCCTGAGGCTCACAACGGCAGGATTATACATATTATTATCTGCACCCTGGAAAAAACGCCATTGTTTGCCAATGAAGATATTGCGTACTCCGTAAAGCAGCAAATCCTCGATTTGTCGCGTTTAAAACAAGTCAAAATTTATGCCTATGTAATCATGCCTGACCATATACATTTATTGGTATCTCTTGGAGTATGGGCGACACCTGGTGATTATCTCCGTGATATTAAAGGAAACCTTTCCACATTCTTACGAAAGAAATTTGATCTCCGAAATATTTGGCAAAAAGGATTTTATGATCATGTTATGCGTAAGGATGAAGATTTGAATTCAACGGTAGAATATATTTTAAATAATCCTGTCAGGAGTGGTGAGGTTAGTCATTGGAGCAATTATCCATGGTGCGGCAGCGATGTGTTTAAGATTTAGGGCGGGATAAACCCGCCCCTACGACGTGGTGAAAAAATCATGAAAAAAATATTCGATATTGTAACTCAACGTAATGTTTTATTCCTCATAATATCTATAATCTTTGCCCTGCCTTTTATTTCCTTTGCCCCATTTGTAAAAACCGTTGATAATGTAGATTATTTTACTCTGAACTTAGAACCATTCGGACGGACTTTTTTGACAGGATTAACGGAATTTACCCGCCCGCCTCGCCTGAGCGAGAGCGATGGCGGGCAGGCATGATTTCTTTATTTTTTTTATATCCTGATCATCCTGCCTGCCCGCCTATATTTGGAGGGTATATCCTGTCAAAAAAATTATTGGAGAATTAAATGGACAAGAACTCTCTTTTTAATAAAGTAAAAGAATTGGGACTGAATACCAAAGAAGAATACATGGCCGAAGCTTTCTCGCGCAATATCGGCATAGCTCACTCAAGCGGAGCAAGATAAGCTTTCCAATGCTAAAATTGCGATCCCAGGGATGGGAGGTGTAGGTGGTGTTCATTTGATTACCATGGCACGAACCGGTGTGGGCAATTTTCACATTGCTGATTTTGATACTTTTGAGCCGGTAAACGTAAACCGGCAGTTGGGCGATTTTTTTGGTGGCGTATCAGGTGCGGCCATTACCGTGAGATATAACAAAATCGCCAAAGAGATAGCAGGGAACAAAAGACTGAAAAGAAAAGCGGGCAAGATCAAGGCTCGAATAATTAATATTTAAGATGTGACCCTGTTGTTTTCCAGTTCAAAAATTAAGGAATTGAGGGGGACGGAGGAAATAGTTGATTTTTAGCACCTGATGATAGTATATTAAGTAAAAATAATTAAGAAAAATTCAAAGATCTCAGATATACCTTATCCGTGAGTAATCGTAGGAGTAATTATGAAAACCGCATTTAATAAATTAGATGAAATATTGATTAGAACAGGGAGATACCCAGGCAAGAAGGAGCTTATCGAAGATGCCATTCGTACTCTCCTCAGAGCAAAGCCTGAACTGAAAATGGATGTGGCGATTGAATTGTATAAGAAAAGCGAAGTGTCATTGTCAAGAGCCAGTGAGATTTGCGGACTCAATATAGAAGATTTTAAGGAATTGTTGAAGGAAAAAGGCATTAAGATCTTAGTCCCGAGCATTCCGAACGAAGAAGTTGACAAAGAGGTGGAGAGAATTTTAGGGGCGATCTGAATCTAATGATAGTTTTCGATACTGATATCCTTAGCATGTTTGCAAAGATAGATGCCATTGATTTACTGAAACAACTTTTTGGCAAGACGGCAGTAATAACACCTAAAATAAGGGATGAAATTTCTGTGCCTCTGGAATATGGATATAGTTTTCCACTAAAAGTATTTTCAACAATAAAAACTGTGCCATTAAGCGATCAAGCATTGGAAAAATATATAAGGCTACAAGGAAATTTAAGTTTGGGTAAAGGAGAACTCGAAGCCATTGCATATTGTAAGACCGAAAAATGCGCATTTGCAACCAACGATATAAAAGCAAGAGAAATTGCAAAGAAAGAGGGCGTTTCTGTTATCTCTTTACAGGCAATCTTAAGAGCTCTTTGGAAAAAGGAGATACGCAGCAAGAAAGAGATCAAGCAGATACTTGAAAGAATAAAAGAAGCAGATAATCTTGCAGTAAACAGAGAAGTCGAGAAAGAGATATTTGATGAATGAAAACGGAAAACTTAACCATGGCGTTCTTTACGATGAAAAAAAATATTTTACCGCCGAGAAGCGCTAAGAAAAGAATTTTAAAAGAAGCTCTGGCCAACCGTAAACCGTGAACCGTGAACCTGACAACCTGAGTAGTTACATTTCTTCGTGTTCTTTGTGATCTTCGTGGTGAAAAAATTGGAGTTTAAAATGGACAAAACCTCTCTTTTTAATAAGATAAAAGAATTTGGACTCAACACCAAGCAAGAATACATGGCCGAAGCTTTCTCGCGCAATATCGGCCTTTTGACCCAGGCAGAGCAGGATAAGCTTGCCGCAGCCAGGATTCACGGAGCGCTGGGGCATAACTTATTGCGTTTTGCGGGCACTATTGATCATGAAGATCTCATGATTATCGAGCAAACAATCAAAGAAGGATGCGAAAAGGTGAATCTTGATGAATGGCAGTCCATGAAGAACATATGAAAGAAACAATTCGGTCGGGTAAACGGAAACAAGACACCCTGAACCCACAAAAATACCGATATGTTGGGGCGTTTGATGATTTGCCGGCGGACAACACGCACATTATCGTCATTGTGCTGTTTAGATTCACCGAGGGTCAAGTTGGTGAACCTGTTCCAAACAACTACATTGTCACAGCATATCAGAAAGAGATAGGTTGAAGGCATGACTATAACAAAGCCAATCTTTAACTATGATGAGATGAGCGATACCCTGTATGTTTCATTTGAACCTGGTGAAAAAGCGACAGGTATTGAATTAAATGACCACATTTTGCTGCGCATCAACAAAAGTGAGTGTAGAGCAATAGGTCTGACTTTTTTCGAATACTCGCTTTTGGCACAAAAAACCGAGGTTGGGCCGCGTAGCTTCCCACTCACTGGTCTATCCGAACTATCTGATGAAGTCCGAGAAATTGTGCTTGACATTCTGTTACGCCCACCGGTAAGTGACATTCTTTCTCTATCAACATACACGCCTTCAATTGTAGAGGCCATTCCAATCATATCACTACAACCAGTACCAGTTGCTGCCGCGTAAAGCCGAATGCCTTCATGTTCTTCGTGCGCTTGTGGTCAAAAAATAATATTGATTAATTTCAATGTTCCAATTCTAAAAAATGGCATAAAGAGAATCGTTAATCGTCTTTGAAACTTTGCGCTCTTGCGGTAAAGATTTCTCACCGCCAAGAACGCCAGCCGAAAATGGTGGGCAATGCCCACCCTACAAAAGATTAGCCATTCCTGTTGGCAGGCAGGTCAGAGTTTTATTTGCAATACTGTAGGGTGGGCAATGCCCACCGTTAAATAGCGGAGTTTATGACTTTTCTTAAAGGTTGTTAAAAGGGGTTACGATGTTATTATTGTACAGATGGCAAAGGTTTTTCTTTGCGTTGTGTTAGTTTTGATATGGGGAGGGATAGTGTTGCCTTCTCTCATCCCTTCTCAGGCAAGAGCAGAATCAGGCATGACCAAGCAGACAGATGTTGTGCTCACCGGCGACAAGCGGGGGGAGGCGGCCTGAAAGACTAGAAACGCGTAATTTCAACCCCGTCCCCCTTTACGCGCATGAAAACAATGAGTGATTTGGAAGTGAAAAAGAAGGGTCTCCAGGTTCTTTTTAAGGAGCTTGGCGAGTCCGATGCTATAAGATTTTTATCTCAGATTAGCTACGAGAAAAGGGATTATCTGATTCTGCAAGAAAAGTTGTTTAAGGGAATGGGTGTTGATGAAATATTTGAGAAAGCGAGGAAATACTCTGTGAGCAGAAAAGGATAACAAAAACAATCCGCAGCAAGCTACGTAGTATCTCGCATCTGATTTTCACAATTTAAACGAAACAAGCTCTGGGGAGTTTATGCGTACAACGCACAGGCAGGCGAAGGATGCAGCGCAACACAGAAAATGGACTTTACGTCGTCCGATAGAGGCAGCCATACGTAGGGGCGAGTTTACCTCGCCCGCCTTTACGTCGCATACCGAATAAATCAGGGCGGGATAAACCCGCCCCTACGGCTTCTGCAGCCGTACGTAGGGGCGGCTTTACGCCGCCCGCCGTAATAATGATTGGAGTTTAAAATGGACAAGAACTCTCTTATTAATAAACTAAAAGAATTTGGACTGAACACCAGGGAAGAATACATGGCCGAAGCTTTCTCACGCAATATCGGCCTGCTGACACAAGCGGAGCAAGATAAGCTTGCCGCAGCCAGGATTCACGGAGCGCTGGGGCAGAACTTATTGCGTTTTGCAGGCACTATTGATCATGAAGATCTCATGATTATCGAGCAAACAATCAAAGAAGGATGCGAAAAGGTGAATCTTGATGAATGGTAGTCCTGACGTCCCCATCAACCCGTCAACGTGACAGTTTTTAGGGTTGCAAAGATGAGCAGCCTTATGATAAAAAATATATAATATAATTAAATGATTAACGAGACAATTTATACCCTCTCCTATTCGAAGGGGAAAAAGGTTGATGAAGTGGCAAAGGATATGACGAATTAATTATCCGGCTCTATCTTTCAGACCAAATAGACCAAATAATAGAATGTCAATATTTCACGATGTCCCTTACGTCCGGTTCATCTCTTCATGTGCCAAAACAAAGATCAAACCCGTCAAGGGAGTTATGAACGTTCTGCACGAATATCCCCTTGATTCATGAAAATAGGCTAGATTTTAAGGGATTCGGCCTATTAAATTACCTCAGATTAGGAGGGCAATAATGCGTAAGGTAAAAGCAAACTTAGAGATACCTGAAGATGCGTATCTTGCACTTTCCAGTAGCGGGTATACTAAAAAGCGTATTTCATTGGAAGCGAAAAGTCTTCTCGCAGCTCATCTTTTTGAAAGAGGCGTTTTAAGCCTGGGAAAGGCAGCGGAATTAGCGGAGTTGAAGTTAGGGGCCTTTATACATTTTCTTGATGAATTAGAAATTCCGGTTATTGATTACGATGAGGATGAACTAAACGCTGAGTTTAAGATTGCTAAGAAGTTAAAGGAAGCTTAATGAAAATAAAAACAGTTGTAGCAGATGCTTCCACTTTAATAGGACTATCAAGGATTGAGCAGCTCAATCTTCTGAGAGAGCTTTATGGTGAGGT
>JAUWQO010000174.1 GCA_030610995.1 Desulfobacterales bacterium | reverse complement strand
TTAGATAATTTTCAAGTCCCCTCTAATAAGAGGGGATTTAGGGGTGTGTTCATATGATATGCTGCTACATCCTTTTACACACCCCGTCCGCTTCGCGTCCACCCCTCTTGTTAGAGGGGATTTGAGAGGAAGGACGGGATTAAGCGAATGGTTTTATAACATCTTCTTTTTCTTCGTGTTCTTCGTGGTGAAATATTAATATTGAGGAAAAATGAAAAAATTTAAAAAAAACATCCTTTGCATAGGCGCAGGCTACGTGGGCGGGCCGACCATGGCACTGATTGCTTATAAATGCCCGCAATACAAAGTTACGGTTGTGGATATCAATCCGGTTCGCATTGATGAATGGAACTCAAATAACCTGCCGGTTTATGAACCGGGCCTTGATGCGATTGTAAAAAAAGCGCGCGGAAGAAATCTTTTCTTCAGCAGTAATATACAGCAGGGCATAATAGAGTCTGACATCATTTTCGTCAGCGTAAACACTCCGACAAAGACCTTTGGCGTCGGCGCGGGCATGGCTGCAGATTTGCAGTATTGGGAAAAAACCGCAAGACAGATACTCCAATATTCTCAGTCTCCAAAAATAATTGTCGAAAAGAGCACGCTTCCGGTTAAAACCGCCCTAGCCATGGAGAGAATCCTGACTTTAAACAACAATCTTCATTTTGACGTTCTTTCCAATCCGGAATTTCTGTCTGAAGGCACTGCAATAAAGGATCTGGAATATCCGGATCGTGTACTTGTCGGTTCCAGTCAAACACAAAGCGGTTTAAAGGCAAGAGATGAGCTGGTTGAAATATATGCCAACTGGGTGGATGAAAAGCGGATAATTACAAGCGATATCTGGAGCAGTGAACTTTCCAAGCTCGTGGCAAACGCGTTTTTAGCCCAGAGAATATCATCAATAAATGCTATATCCGCCCTGTGTGAGAAGACAGATGCAGATATTGTCAATGTGGCCAGAGCAGTCGGGTTTGACACCAGGATCGGCGACAAATTCCTGAATGCAAGCATCGGGTTTGGTGGATCATGCTTTAAAAAGGATATTTTGAATCTGGTATATATGTGCCGCCATAATGGCCTTAACGAAGTGGCCGATTACTGGGGCCATGTGCTTAGGATAAACGATTTTCAAAAGGATCGTTTTGTAGTCAACATGCTTACAGCCATGTTTAACACATTGGCCGGCAAGAAAATAACCCTTTTTGGTTTTGCTTTCAAGGCCAATACCGGGGACACAAGGGAAAGTCCGGCCATTTACATTGCAAGGAGATTGATCGAGGAAAGAGCGCACCTGACAATTACCGATCCAAAGGCATTAAAGAACGCAAGAATCGATCTAAAAGGAATTGACGAAAATGTAAGCTATATTGACGATTCTTATGAAGCAGCGGCCAAAAGTCATGCAATTGCAATAATGACGGAATGGGATTTATACAGAGACCTTGACTATGAAGAAATTTTCAAGTCAATGATAAAACCGGCCTTTATCTTTGACGGCCGTAATATCGTCGATCATAAAAGACTTTTTGAAATCGGGTTTAATGTATATCCAATCGGCAAACCAGCGTTAACCCACTTTTAATGAAATTTTAAATAATAGAAAATTTTACCACGAAGAACACGAAGGACACGAAGAATGGAATTTGATGAATTTAGCCGACATATCTATTGGCTTGTTGATAAATTTCGGCCTGTGCGATTAGATAATTTTCAAGTCCCCTCTAATAAGAGGGGATTTAGGGGTGTGTTCATATGATATGCTGCTACATCCTTTTACACACCCCGTCCGCTTCGCGTCCACCCCTCTTGTTAGAGGGAATTTGAGAGGAAGGACGGGATCAAACGCATGGTTTTATAATCTTCTTTCCCTTCGTGCTTCGTGGTGAAAATAAAAGGTTTTTTTATGAAAATTCAAAATCGTATTTTGATAACCGGCGGCGCCGGCTTTTTAGGCTCTCATCTCTGCGAACGCCTTGTTTCAGAAGGTTCCGAGGTATTGTGCGTGGACAACTGCTTTACCGGCACAAGGCAAAATATCTTCCATCTTTTAAATAAGCCGAACTTTGAATTTATCCGTCATGACATTACATTTCCTCTGTATATTGAGGTGGATGAAATTTATAATCTTGCCTGTCCTGCATCGCCTGTCCATTATCAGTTCGATCCTGTTCAGACTACAAAAACAAGCGTGCACGGCGCCATCAACATGTTAGGGCTTGCCAAGCGGGTTAGGGCCAAAATCCTGCAGGCATCCACAAGCGAAGTTTACGGAGATCCGGATGTCCACCCACAGCCGGAAACCTATTGGGGCAGGGTAAACCCCATCGGTCCGAGATCCTGTTATGATGAAGGAAAAAGGTGCGCTGAAACACTTTTTTTTGACTATTATCGTCAGCACAATCTGAAAATCAAGGTTGTAAGAATATTTAACACATACGGCACGCGGATGCACCCGAATGACGGACGCGTTGTTTCCAATTTTATTGTTCAGGCATTGAAAAACAGGGATATCACGGTGTTTGGCGATGGAAGCCAAACACGCTCCTTTTGTTATGTGGATGATCTGATAGAAGGTATGATCCGGATGATGAGCGGGCCCGATGATTTCACAGGGCCGGTAAATTTAGGGAATCCTGATGAATTTACTATTCTTGAGCTGGCTAAAAAAATCATAAAAATTACAGGTTCAAAATCAAAAATTGTGTTTAAACCCCTGCCTCAGGATGATCCTATGCAGCGCCGACCTGACATCAGCCTTGCAAAAGAAAAACTAAAATGGCAGCCAACTGTCAAGCTTGATCAGGGCCTGAAAAAAACCATTGAATATTTTGACGAAATACTATTATCAAAGGGTTAAGGATTAGAGGATTATAGGATAATTTTGAGTTTTGAGTGTTGGGTTTTGAGTTAGGTGTCAAATAATTTGAACCGCAGAACCGCAGAATAAGGAACCGCAGAATGTCGAAGTGCTTTAATACTTCATAATTCGAAATTCCTTGTTCGACCTGCCCGCAATGCCTTTGTGCAGATTCTCTGTAGTGCTTATAACGTTGATGTTAGTGCTGCAATTATTATTCTGACCCTGAGTACTTTGCATGGCAGGCGGGTATCCGATATTCAGAAAAGTTATAGGCCATGATCACGGATAATTACCGTGCATGGTTTTTTTGTTTTAGTTCACTTTAGGCGCTTTTTCTGTGGTACGCCTGGCAGGATTCGAACCTGCGACCTACGGATTAGAAGTCCGTTGCTCTATCCATCTGAGCTACAGGCGCGCAAAAGAGCCTTTTTGACAGGATTAACAAGATATTCAGGATATCATAAATTAAAATATTGATGAATTCGTAAAAAGCTATGTTATGCCGCTCTGCGGCGCTGTAACCGAAAATAACTTGTCAATCATATCAAAAGGTTATGATTTAGTTATTTGAAAGTCGTCACTCCGGTGAAAACCGGAGTCCAGATGATCTGCAACTGCTTGAAAAGACTGGATGCCGGCTTTCGCCGGAATGACAGTTAAGTGGGTTATTCGACTTTTTACAAGTTCATTAAATATTAACAAATATTATTTTTTATGTCTATTAAAATTTTTACGAAACGTGTTAAGTGTTAAGACCTTGATAAAACAGACAATTGCTTTAACTTAACACCTGATGAATTCGACTTTTTACGAATTCATCAAATATAATACCCGCCTTTATTTTCATTGACATATTTTGTTTAAATTGAGATTTTTATTAGTTCCTTATTGATGATTTTTATGGCAGAAAAAATATGAGGCCTTTGCATAATTGCTGTGTCCTATTAGATTGCTTTGCTCGCAATGGCAATATGGGTATTTTGCAAAGGTCTCACAAAGTAAAGTGTCAGCACTCAAAATGAATATCGATACAAAAAAAGAAAAGAAAGAAAAAAGTCCGGATAACTCTCTTGTCAAGTTTGATCCTCTTCAGCGCTATCTCGCTGAGATAAGCAATTACAAGCTGTTGACCAGGGATCAGGAAAAAGAGCTTGGAATAAGGATTCAGGAACATAATGACGAGGAAGCCGCCTATATTATGGTAACCTCAAACCTCAGGCTTGTCGTAAAGATAGCGCTGGAGTTTCAGCGTGTATGGATGCAGAATCTTTTAGATCTGATCCAGGAAGGAAATATAGGACTTATGCAGGCTGTAAGAAAATTTGATCCTTACAAGAATGTTAAGTTCTCATATTATGCCTCTTTCTGGATAAAGGCATATATTCTCAAGTTTATCATGGACAACTGGCGTCTTGTAAAAATCGGCACCACGCAAGGGCAGCGGAAACTTTTTTTTAAGCTGAAAAAGGAAAAACAAAAACTGATTGAAGAGGGTTTTGACCCAAAACCAAAGCTGCTTTCAGAAAGATTGGGTGTATCTGAGCGGGAAATCGTGGATATGGACCAGCGGCTTGATGGCTGGGATATATCTCTGGATGCCCCTTTAAAGGATGATACAGATACGGAAAGGATAGAGATTCTGAAGACGTCGTCCGACTCTGTGGAACAACAGGTGGCAAAAAAGGAGATAGAATCCCTTCTTCATAATAAAATTGCAGAATTCAGAAAAAAATTGACAAAAAGGGAGCTCGAAATATTCGATTTGCGTATTTTTTCAGATTCACCTGTTACCCTGCAGAAAATCGGTGATCGTTACGGCATATCAAGGGAACGCGTTCGCCAGGTTGAAAAGAATATAATGAAGAAAATAAGGGAATATTTTAAACAGGAACTATCTGACTTTGAATCTTATATTGATAAAGAGTAAGGGATTAGTGGATTTAGGAATTTAGGGATTAAGGGCTGGCTCACGCAAAGGCGCTAAGGCGCTAAGATAGGGGATAGAGGAAAGAGAAAATAGGATTTGAATGGGAAGAGCAGAAGAAACAGAAATCAGAGGTCAGATGCCAGAGGTCGGAAAAACAGCAACCCTGAACCTTTGTTTCTCATTTAGTATTTATTTTTTCATTCGATTTTAGAATAACTTGAGGAGCAAAGCGACATCATTATTCGACGTTCGATGTTCGACGTTCGACCTGCCCGCAATGCCTTTGGGTGGGCTTGGTAGAAGGTCCTCGTGTCTCGGCCCGGCGACAATGATCATACCACTATCGTTTGTGATGCATGGCAGGCGGGTGTT
>JAUWQO010000022.1 GCA_030610995.1 Desulfobacterales bacterium | reverse complement strand
ATTCTTTTGATGGAGAGGAATTGGTGCCATAATCTGTGGCGCTAAACTTGAGTATACCTTTAAAAATATTGCCGTAATGAAGTTGAAGGATTTTTACAATGCTGAAAAAACTGTTTGGCTTAAAATTTTTACTCTATAGCCTTGTTTTTTTAGTTGTATTATTTTTTTCAAATACCGAGCCTCAAAGAGATGCGGCTGGTAAGTATTTAACAGTTGCGAATGCCGCTGTTGACAACCCCTGTTTTCAGACAAAGTGGCCGCATGAAAAAAGCGAACTTCTTCCGAGCCCATCCCTTGTGTTCGGAAGACTGCCAAACGGCTTCAGGTATGTGTTGATGGAAAACCGAAAACCAAAGGACAGGGTGAGCATGCACCTGAATGTTCAGGTTGGATCGATGCATGAGTCTGACCAGCAGCAAGGAATGGCTCACTTTCTTGAACATATGCTTTTTTGTGGCTCAACTCATTTCAAGCCCGGAGAGCTCGTAAAATACTTCCAGAGCATAGGAATGAAGTTTGGTCCTGACGCAAATGCGCATACAGGATATTATGAAACGGTTTATGATATATTTTTGCCAAAGGGAGACAGGCAAAGTCTGGAGAAAGGACTTGCTGTGCTGAAAGACTTTGCAGACGGCGCCATTTTTCCGGAGCCGGAGATAGACAGGGAGCGGCGTGTTGTCCTGGCTGAAAAGCGCACACGTGATTCTGCGTCGTATCGCAGGTTTGTTTCAATTATGAGGTTTGAGTTTCCTGAAGCAAAAATATCGAAAAGATTTCCCATAGGCCTGGAAAATTTTATTAAAAATGCAGACCGTAAAATGTTTAAAAATTTTTATGATACATGGTACCGGCCGGAAAAAATGATACTTGTAATGGCGGGAGACTTTGATGCCGGCTCGGCAGCTTTACTTGTAGATGAAAAATTTTCTGCGTTATCTGCAAAAGCTTCCCCTTTGCCGGAGCCGGAACTGGGCAAAATAAATCATAAAGGGATCAAACCATTTTATCATTTTGAAAAGGAGACCGGAAATACCACGGTCAGCATAGAGGTAATAAGAAAAATTGCGCAGCAGCCGGATTCATTTGATTTTCAGAAAAGATTACTTATTAAGGATATTGCGGATCAAATTGTTCAGAACCGACTGGATGTATTGGTAAGCAAGCCTGACACACCCTTTACCTCGGCTTCCATCAGCAGCGGTATTTTTAAGAATCAGATAGAATCTGCCGAGATTACAGCAGAAAGCAGCCCTGAGAACTGGGAGAAATCGCTTGAGCTTCTTGAGCAAACCCTAAGAAGGGCATTGAAACACGGGTTTACCAGATCAGAGCTTGAGAGGGTAAAAAAGGATTTCAGGTCAAAGCTGGATAATGCTGTAAATAAGGCGCCAACACGAGAAAGTCGGCTGCTGGCGCGCAAAATAATAATGCATCTCAATACAGATATGGTTTTTCTTTCCCCAAAGCAAAGAAGAGATCTTCTGTCCCCGGTTATTAATTCCCTGACATTAAAGCAGGCGCATGATTCATTCAAGGAGAGTTGGGCGCCTGAACACAGGCTTGTGCTTGTTACAGGAAATGCTGAGCTGAAAACTATTGATGAAAAACCCGAGGACCTGATACTTGCCGCATATAATAGAAGCTGTACGATCGGTGTGTCAAGACCGGCTGAAATAAAGGCGCCGGTTTTTCCTTATTTGCCGGAACCTGAAAAAAAGGGGGAAATCAGCAGTAGAACCGAGATTCCGGAACTTGGCATTATTCAGGTTGATTTTGAGAACGGCGTTAGCCTGACCCTAAAAAAGACAGATTTTGAGGCTGATGAGGTGCTTGTTAATCTGTCCTTTGGATTGGGCAGAGCTGTCGAACCTGCGGATAAACCCGGACTTGCTGCTTTGAGCGCTGAAGTAATTAATGAAAGCGGACTTGGCAAACTCGAAAGAGATGAAATTGAACGCGCCCTAACAGGAAGAAACACAGAGGTTAATTTTTCTGTCAAGGAAGATTGTTTTTTCTTCAAAGGCAAAACAGTATCAAAAGAGGCGCTATTGCTGTTTCAGCTCCTTTATGCTCATTTGACAGATCCAGGATATAGGGCAGATGCCTACAAACTTTCCATGGACCGGTTCAGGCAAAAATACCTTAAACTTTCCAGTTCTATTGACGGCGCCATGAGTCTTGCCGGAAAGCGCTTTTTAGCCGGAGGAGACAGCCGTTTCGGGCTTCCATCTTATAATATGTTCAAACATTTGACCCTTGATGATGTTAAAACATGGCTTGACGCATCATTAAGGCACGATAAAATTGATGTTTCAGTAGTTGGTGATTTTGATATTGATACAGTAGTTGATATAGCCTCTAAATATCTTGGGAGCCTTCCTAAGCGACGCGATATATCTAAACAGAAAATGTTAAGATCGCCCCAATTCCCTGTTGCTCAAACACTTGAAATAAATGTTGCAACTAAAATTCCAAAAGGTCTTGTAGTTGTTGCATATCCAACTGAAGACTTATGGAATATCCATAGAACACGCCTTTTTTCTGTACTGGCAGATATTGTTTCAGAAAGGTTGCGTGAAAGGATTCGGGAAAAATTAGGGGCTGCTTATTCCTTTGTCGCATATAACAGGCCGAGCCGGGCATATCCTGGATATGGGGTGTTTCAAGCCTTTATCCATGTTGATCCAAAAGAAAGCAATATGGTGGTTGGGGAAGTAAAGAAAGTCATATCGGATCTTGTCGTTAGCGGAGTAAGCAATGAGGAGTTGAGGCGTACCATCAGGCCGACACTTACAGGCATAAAGGATATGCTGCAAAGTAATTATTACTGGCTAAATACTGTTCTTTCAGGATCGAAAAAGCATCCTCTGCAGCTTGACTGGAGCGGGACAATAATGGATGATTATGCTTCCATTACAAAAGATGAGCTCTTTGTTCTGGCGAAACAATATCTAAACAACGATAAAGCAGCAGTAATTATTGTTAAACCGGAACAAAGGGATTAAAAACATAAAATACTTGTCAGTTGTTTATTTATCTGTGTTAATAGTAAGATTATTCTATTGTTTTTATGTTGATATTCTGATAAAAATTTAACTGGATAGTATAGGAATTTCCTTTCCTGAAATAACAAATAACAAATATCAAATATCAAATAAATTACAATGACCAAAACCCGCCTGCCATGCGTTGTAATTACATTAACAGTAAAAGCACGTTGGTAGGCACCTTATTATGATACTTCGGTAAATCCATACAAAGGCATTGCGGGCAGGTTCAAAATCCCAAACTTAAGGAAATAGCAAAGAGCATAGAGGTTTTTTGCTTTGAGCTTTGAGCTTTGAGCTTCAGGCTTTGAGCTTTAAAAAGAACATCAATACTGGAAAAATCAAAATAACCCAAATTTGAAACTCCAAACATGTTTTGTTCATTGAATATTGAAATTTGGGATTTTATAAGTTCATTTGGCAGCTCGTATAAAATAAAAAAACCCTTTTTAAGGCTGTCGAATATATGTTGAAAGGATAAGTGATGAACAAAAAGACAGGATCTGCCGATTTCTCCGGCAGGTTATGGAAATTATTTGCGTCAGTAAGGCTAACCATTATTGTTCTTCTGTCGCTTGCCGTTACTTCTATTGTTGGAACGATTATTCCTCAAAATAAGAGACCTGAGGCATACCTGAATGAATATGGTGAATTCCTTTATAGTATATTATCAGTCTTTGACATTTTTGATATGTATCATTCATGGTGGTTTCAGGCCCTGCTTCTTATGCTGACTGTTAATATCGTTGTCTGCTCAACACACAGATTTTCTGCCTTATGGAAGATATTGTCTATTAAAAACCCTTCTTTTAATGTTTCAAAATTTAGAAACCTTTCTAATAAGGAAGAATTTACCGACAGCCGTTCACCTGAAGATTTGAAAAGGATATATGTTCCGATTGTTTCCAGAAGCTTTAGATACAGGAGGATTGAAGAAACAGACAACGGGCTTTGTATTTTTGCTGAAAAAGGACGTTGGACCCGCGCTGGTGTTTATGTTATTCATTTTAGTGTTGTTTTGTTGCTGATCGGCGGTCTGATAGGTTCGATTTTCGGTTTTAAAGGATTTGTCAATATTCCTGAAGGGAAAACGATTGATAATATCAGACTGTATAATACCGGCAAAGCACAGAAATTAAATTTTAAGATCAGATGTGATAATTTTAATATAAAATTTTACGATTCCGGGGCTCCAAGCGAATATCGCTCAACCCTGACAATACTTGAACAAGGGAAATCTGTTTTGACAAGGAATATTATTGTGAATCATCCTCTCCGTTACAAGGGAATAAATATTTTTCAGTCTAATTATGGCGAGCTTCCTCCGAGAGAGATTGCTTTGAATTTTAAAAACCGTGCAACCGGCATAAGTCATAAGAAAAAGGTGTCTGTGGGGCAGCAGTTTGATATCCCCGGAGATATGGGACAGTTTGTTATAAAAGGCCACAGGGATTCATATAATTTCAGAGGCCATAATCTTGGAAAAACATTTATGGGTATTCTTACCCCTAACAATGGGAGCCTGGTCCATGTCATACTTCCTGTGCGTTTTCCGTTTTTTGATGACAGGATTAGAAATGACGATCTGATTATTTCTGTGGAAGATTATGATCATAGCTATTATACAGGGCTGCAGGTGACAAGAGATCCCGGGGTTTTAGTCGTTTATTCAGGATTTGTAATAATGATTATCGGATGTTTTATAACTTTTTTTGTGTCCCACCAAAGACTTTGTGTTGAAATAAGCAAGAGTGGAAAGAAAAGCAGGATTATGGTAGCAGGGACAGCAAATAAAAATAAACTTGGAATGCAAAGCAGGATAAAGAAGATAGCGAAAAGCATGAGTAAGTGATCAAGAATTATTAACACCTGATGAATTCGGCTTTTTACGAATTAATATTAAGGATAGATTAATGAACAGTTCAAATTTGTTATCAGTTGTAACATTTATATATGGCCTGGCAGCATTTTTATATATTGTTTCCTGGATTTTTAATAAAGAGATGCCCGGCAGGATTGCCACATGGATAGCTATAATTGCCGTTGTCGGTAATACCGGTGGTATTGCTTTGCGATGGATAGAATCTTACAGGCTTGGAATAGGTCATGCCCCGCTTTCAAATATGTATGAATCCCTTGTCTTTTTTGCGTGGACTATCGGAGTGATATATCTTGTAGTTGAGCAGACTTATAAAAACCGGATAATTGGAGCCTTTGCAACCCCTTTGGCCTTTATGGCCATAGCTTATGCCTCACTTTCTCCAAACATTAGTGATCGTATACAACCCCTGATTCCGGCATTAAAAAGCAACTGGCTTATTGCCCATGTAGTCACCTGTTTTATTGGATACGCCGGATTTGCAATCGCTTTTGCTGTGAGCCTCATATATCTTTTTAGGCAAAGAAAAACAGAGAGCAAAACCGGTTTGTTTAGTCATTTCCCTGATGCCGGCATTTTGGATGAATTAACGTATCAAATGGTAACTCTTGGTTTTTTATTTCTGACAGTCGGGATAATAACAGGGGCTGTATGGGCAAATTCGGCCTGGGGGAGTTACTGGTCATGGGATCCGAAAGAGACATGGTCTTTGATCACATGGTTTGTTTATGCAACCCTATTACATGCGAGGATGATGAGAGGCTGGGAAGGAAAGAAAATCGCCTATCTTTCCATAATAGGATTTCTGGCCGTTATGTTTACCTATTTTGGCGTGAATCTTTTGCCGGGTTTGCATAGTTATGGATAGGGATAATAATAGATGTTAATTCAAATAGTTTGGCGCAAACCACATGTTATCTTTTCATAATTTTGCCCAAAATACTTTTTTCTTGACAAAAGAAGCGTTTATGGGTAAATGGACAAAGTTATTTTTTTATATCACATCCATAATAAAAAATTGTTCAACTTTATTCACTTCACCTAAAACATAAGCGGAGTTTCTATGAGTACATTAGATGATAAAGCTGAAGAGACTGTCGGGCAGGTAGAAACAACGAAATCCCCTGAAAAAGACCAGAAGAAAAAAGACCAGAAAAATGGATCGTGGGGAATCATCCTCATATTTTTCGTTATTGGATTAGTTGGAAGTCTTGCGGTCGGATGGTGGATTTTTCCGAAGCTTCTTTATTCTCAAAAAAAGCAGCCAATAGATTTTAACCATGTGATTCATGTTGAGGCTGTTGAGGAAGGATGTGAAAGTTGCCATTTTTTCCGTGAAGACGGCTCCTTTTCCGGAGTGCCGAAACTTGCCCAGTGCGTTGATTGTCACGAAGAGGTCATGGGAGAAGATCCTGAGGAGTTCAAGTTCGTCGAGGAATATGTGGCAAAAGGAAATGAGGTGCCGTGGCTGGTCTATTCAAGGCAGCCTGATTGTGTATTCTTTTCCCACGTAGCCCATGTCAAGATGGGAAAAGTGGATTGCATCACATGTCACGGACATATCGGCGAATCAACGCACTCAAGAGTTTACGAAGAAAACAGGCTTACAGGTTACAGCCGTGATATCTGGGGGAAAAACATCGCCGGGCTCAAGAAGGATACCTGGGACCGGATGAAAATGGATGATTGTGCTGAATGCCATGCAGAATTGAAGGCCAAGGGAAAAATCGTCCAGGCTCTTCCGTGGCCTATTAACTGGATGCCTCGACCTTATGAAAAACCGGCGAGTAGTCAGGTAAGAGTTCATATAAAAAAAGACGCGTGTTTTGTATGCCATAAATAGACATAGACGTCTCGGAAATTCTACAACCTATTGGAATTCCTGTGACTTTAGTCGAGTAGTTAAATAGTCGAGTCGTCGAGTTGTAAGGGTTCTTGAACCACTCGACTAATCAACCACTTGACCAATTGTGAGCGAAGCGAATTAAGTTTATTTTAAGGGGTAGAATCTTATGAAGGTATGTAGAAGAAGTTTTTTATCATTGATAATTGGCGGTGCAGCCGGCGTAGCACTTTCACCATTGCCATTAAAGCTGACGGATGACAGTTCCATATGGACGCAGATGTGGCCATGGACTCCGGTTCCGGAGGATGGAGAGGTCAGTCATGTAGATTCTATATGCACACTCTGCCCTGGTGGTTGCGGTATTACTGTTCGCAAGGTCGCAACAATGAGCGGGGACCGGGCAATTAAAATAGAGGGTATGAAAGGGCACCCTGTAAATGATGGTGGCATATGTGTTCTGGGTCTATCCGGCCTTCAACTGCTTTATAGCCCGACACGCGTCAAAACACCATTAAAGAGGGCAGGAGCGAGAGGTGAAGGAAGATGGGAAGAAATCTCCTGGGATGAAGCCATTGCAGAGGTTGTAAAAAAACTTGAAGGGTTAAGAGAAAAAGGCAAGTCCCACACTGTTGCCTGTATTTCCGGTACTGATAGCGGAACAACGGCTCACCTTTTAGGGAGATTTTTGACGGTATACGGTTCTCCAAACTTTATACGCATTCCATCAATTCAGGATTCATACGAGCTGACAATGCGCCTGATGCAGGGCGTGCAGGCTTCAGCCGGATTTGATGTTGAAAATGCCGATTTTGTCTTGAGCTTTGGAAGCGGATTAATAGAAGGCTGGGGTTCGCCGGTGCGTATGATCAAGGCAAATAGTACGTGGAAAGACCGAGGCAAAGTGGTGCAGATCGAACCTCGCCTGTCCAACACGGCCGCTAAATCGGATAAATGGATCGCCATAAATCCGGGAACAGAAACTGTTCTGGCTCTGAGTATTGCTCATGTGATCATTCAAAAATCGCTTTATAGCGCTGATTTTGTCAATAATTATTCTTCCGGTTTTAAAGAATTTAAGCAGATTGTGCTTGATGAATTCAGCCCTGATGATGTTTCGGAGATTACCGGCGTATCCGCTTCCACAATAGAATCTTTGGCTAAGAGCTTTGCAGGCGCATCAAAACCGCTGGCGGTTTGCGGCCGTGGCCAGGGAGAAACACCGGGCAGTCTGAATGAATTTATGGCGGTGCATGCCTTAAATGCGCTTGTCGGCAATATCAATAAAACGGGAGGTGTTTGGGCTGTTCCGGATCCTGATTATATAAAATGGCCTGAAGTAGAAATGGATCGCACTGCCGCAAATGGTATGCGTAAGGCTCGTATTGACGGCGCAGGGAGCAAAAGATATCCGGATGTAAGATATCTGTTAGACAGGTTGCCCGACGCTATTAATTCCGGGAAAGAGTATCCTGTTGAGGCTCTTTTTGTTGCAGGCGCCAATCCGGTTTATACAATACCTGACAGCAATGCGGTAAAAGAGGCATTTAACAGGGTGCCGTTTGTTGTAAGTTTTTCTTCATATATGGATGAAACCGCTGCAAATGCCGATCTTATCCTTCCGAACCATGTTTTCCTTGAACGCTATGAGGATGTGCCGGCGCCGGTTGGGCTGCAGAAACCAATTATAGGCCTTTCAAAGCCGGTAGTAAAACCACAGTTTAATACAAAACATGTGGGCGACGCGATACTTCTCATGGCAAAATCATTTGGCGGCATGATAGCGGATGCTTTTCCCTGGGACAGTTATGAAGCTTGCCTAAAGGAAACACTGGGAAACAAGTGGGACAGCTTAATTAATGATGGATTCTGGTTTGATTCTAATTTCAGACCCGCGGACTGGAAAAGTGCATTTAATACACCTTCCGGAAAATTTGAGTTTGTTAATAAGGGCTTAGCAGAATTGGTAAAGATTGAAGGGGATGAACAGTCTTATCCCCTTATACTTATACCGTACGATTCCATGAGACTTGCAAGCGGTTTTATCGGAAATCCGCCCTTTGCCATAAAAACCGTAGAGGATACAGTCCTTAAGGGCAATGATATCGTTGTTGAGGTTAATCCAAGGTCGGCAAGAGGATTTAGAGAGGGCGATCATGGAATTCTTAGTACTCCAAAAGGCAGTGTAAAGGTTAGGGTTCATCATTTTGATGGAATTATGCCCGGCTTGGTGGCTTTGCCCAGAGGGCTGGGGCATACAGCCTATGACGAGTACCTGGCTGGCAAGGGTGTTAATTTTAACGAACTCATCGGTCCGGTCGAAGATCCTGTTTCCGGTCTGAACGCAGCATGGGGAATAAGGGCCAAGCTGACAAGAGCATAAATCAAAGGATGGGGTTTTGATGAAAGAACAGCACAAACACACAAAAGCCAAAAAGTATGGGATGGTCATAGATTTAGATAAATGTACCGGATGCGGAGCCTGTATGGCGGCCTGTATGGCTGAAAATAACGTTTCGTTTAAAAAGGACGAATCAGACAAGCTCCTCAGCATTACATGGATGCGTGTTTACAAGTTGACAAACGGCAAAAAATTTCCTGAAGCCGACATATGCTATCTTCCCAGACCATGTATGCATTGCGAGGGGGATCATGGCCATGCGCCATGCGTATCTGTTTGCCCGGCGACTGCTACCGACTATAGCCATGAGACAGGGATTGTCAGCCAGATTTATACGCGCTGTTTTGGATGCAGGTACTGTATGGCTGCCTGTCCGTATCATGCGCGCTATTTTAACTGGTGGGATCCTGTCTGGCCCGATGGTATGGAAAAATACTTAAGTCCGAATGTTTCTCCACGCATGAGAGGTGTGGTGGAAAAATGCAGTTTTTGCTTCCACAGATATCAATTGGCAATGGACAAGGCATATATTGAAGGGCGCCGCGAGTTGGAAGAGGATGAATATCAAACTTCATGCACGCAGGCATGTCCTGCCGATGCTATTATATTCGGCGATCTGAACAATCCGGGTCATGCTGTAACTCAAATTGCAAAGCCCGACCATAAACATGGGGGGCGGCCGATGAATCCTAATGCATTCCGGCTGCTTGAGAGATTAGGCACAAATCCCAAAGTTTACTATCTTTCAAGCCGCAGGTGGGTTAGACGGGCAGGAGATAACTATATTAAAGACGAGCGCGGATAAGGAAACCATTGAAAAATTATAACCGCATATATTTTAGGAGCACATAACTTATGGATTCTGCATTAATACCCGAAGGGGTTAAACGCTGTTCATTTGGAAAATTTATTTTTTGGCTGGTTATTTTCGGCGCTGTGCTGTTGTGGGGCATTGTTGCCATGCTGCTATGCTGGTTTAAGGGCCTTAACCAGACCAACATGAACGATGCCTACGGGTTTGCGCTATGGATCTGGGCCGACCTGGCGGTTATCGCCGTTGGCGGAGGGGCTTTCTTTACCGGTTTATTAAGATATATTTTCGGAAAGGATGAACTGAAAAATATCATAAACTTTGCTGTTTTAATAGGGTTTATCTGTTACAGCTCCGCGCTTCTTATTCTTGCGATCGATATTGGGCAACCTCTGAGAGGGTGGTTTATTTTCTGGCATGCAAATGTCCATTCCATGCTGACCGAAGTTGCATTTTGTCTTTCATGCTATTTTGCGGTTCTTACAATAGAATATATTCCGCTTATTCTTGAAAATCGACAGATTGACAGGGTGCCGTTTTTTCATAATCTGAGCCATAACATGCACGGAGTAATGGCAATATTTGCGGCAACAGGAGCTTTTCTTTCCTTTTTCCATCAGGGATCACTTGGAGGAGTTGCGGGCGTGCTTTTTGGACGTCCCTTTGCTTTCAGGGAAGGGGTTTTTATCTGGCCTTGGACATTTTTTCTCTTTACCTGGTCGGCGGCAGCATGCGGGCCGTGTTTTACAATACTAATTACATGGATTACCGAAAAAATTACAAAAAAGAAGCTTGTTAGAAAAAATGTTATCATGCTGCTGGCCAAGATCGCCGGCTGGATGCTTGCAACATACACTATTGCAAAGATAATAGATACCTGGTACTGGGCTACAGTTACAGCCCCTGCCGCGGGACATAATTTCATGGATTTTTATTCCAACAATCCTTTATACGGAATATGGATACTTGTGCTTGAAATTGTTATATGCGGAGTTATTCCATCTATAATACTTATTACCAAAACAGGGCGCAGGTATTCATTTTTGCTTGTAGGCGCTGTGTTCCTTGGTGCGCTTGGGGCATGCGTGAATCGCTGGGTGATGGTGCTCCAGGTAATGGCTGTGCCTGTGCTTACATTTGAAAGCTGGTTCATGTACTTTCCAAGCTGGCAGGAGATAGCTACAACCATCCTTCCGGTAGCATACGGCATTATGTTGATAATGATTTCATACCGTTATTTACCGATATTCCCGCAGGAACGGGAGATTGAGGAGGAAAAACATGCTTCCATTTTCGTTTGAATGGCTGTGGGACATAAGTCATATGGTATTTATGGGTGGCCTGTGGTATGCCCTCACTATTTTAGGCCTTGGCATGACCTATTGCATTATTAAGGCCATTGTTGATACGGCAAAGGGAAAAGGTAGCCATAGCCACTAATCTCTCACAACACATTAAAAGACAGGTGAAAAGCGCTTATCTCATTATTAAATGCTGGTAGGCGCTTTTTTTATAGGATTAAGGATTATGGATTAGAGGATTATGGATTAGAGGATTAAGGATTAGAGGATTAAGGATTAGAGGTTTGTTCGCAAAGAAATTATTAGTTTGTTTAGCATTCGGCTGATTTATTCATATTAGTTTTCAAGTGATTCGTAAATCCTTACCCTTTACCCCTTAATCCTCTAATCCTTAATCCTAATAAGCGGGGGAATAAATGGATAAAATTATCATAGAGGGGGGACGTTCCCTTAAGGGCGAAGTGAAGATAAGCGGATCTAAAAATGCCGCCCTCCCGATAATGGTTTCTTCGCTGCTTGCCGATGGATGGAATACTTATAATAATATTCCGAACCTGAAAGACATCCAGAGCATAAAACTTTTGCTTGCAAGCCTTGGGGCAAGGATAGAGGAAGATGGAAGCAGTGTTCGGATAGATGCGGGAGGTCTTTGTAATACCGAGGCGCCATACGATCTGGTCAGGAAGATGAGGGCATCTATCCTGGTTCTCGGCCCTCTTGTGGCCAGGCTTAAAAAGGCCAGAGTATCTTTGCCGGGCGGATGTTCTATCGGCGCAAGGCCGATTAACCTGCATCTAAAGGGGCTTGCGCGTCTTGGAGCCTCGATTGAATTAAAACACGGCTATGTCGAAGCTTTTGCTGATCGTCTTACAGGAAACGAAATTTATTTTGATGTTATAACAGTAACCGGAACAGAAAACCTGATGATGGCCGCTGTTCTGGCTGACGGTGTTACCGTTCTTCGTAATGCTGCTTGCGAGCCGGAGGTGACGGCGCTTGCTGATGTATTAATCAAAATGGGCGCAGATATTCAGGGGGCGGGAACATCTGTAATTACAATAAAAGGGGTTCCTTCCCTTCATCCTGTGTCGATTTCTATAATACCAGACCGGATAGAAGCGGGCACCTTTATGGTTGCAGCGGCTCTGACAGGGGGGGATATCAAGCTTTTGAATTGTGAACCCGATCATATGCGAACTATCATTCACAAGCTAAGGCTGACAAATGCCGATATTAAGGTAAATGATAAAAATATTCATATTATCGGATCAGATGAAATCACCAGTGTTGATATTAAAACTATGCCGTATCCTGGTTTTCCTACCGATATGCAGGCTCAGTTTATGGTCTTGATGTCGGTCGCCAAAGGACTGAGCATTATTTCAGAAACCATCTTTGAAAACCGTTTTATCCATGTAAGCGAACTCAAGCGTATGGGGGCGGATATTACGATATCAGGCAATGCTGCAATGGTTAAAGGGGTTCCCACGCTTTCAGGAGCGCCGGTTATTGCATCAGATCTTCGCGCCAGCGCATCGCTTATCCTGGCCGGTCTTGTGGCCAGAGGCAAAACAGAGGTAAATCGCGTGTATCACTTAGACCGTGGATATGAAGCAATTGAGAAAAAGTTTGTTAAGATCGGAGCTGCAATAAAACGGGTCAGAGAATGAGAAATGGCCTACAGAATCTATTCACGTCCTATTATCCCCCTTCTAATATCAATGATATTCGGGATTGCCTCTGGATCCAGATTCCCCGGCAATGCTATCTGGGCATATTCTACAATTTTTTTATGCGCAGGCTTAATAGTTTTTCGAACAGTATATAAAAAAAAACTGTCTGCTTTCCCTTTAGTCATTTTTTTTGCATTTGGATACCTCCTCATACAACCATGGGTTGCTCCCCGGTTTCCTTCCAATCACATCACACATTTTACAGATAACCATCGATGGGAAATTGTCGGGGTTGTCGATAAAAATCCGGCAACCTATAACAATCGCTTAAGAATAATTTTACGCGTTGAAACCCTTGGCCGGGATAACAGCTCCTTTCCTGTGACCGGAAAGATCCGCGTGACAGTAACAAAGCCTTTTCCGGATATCTTTGTCGGAGACAGACTTTCCATGGTCGGCAAGATCAGATCGATCAGAAATTTCAACAATCCCGGGGGCTTTAATTATAAAAGATATATGGCCTTCAAAAAAATATGGGGAAGTACCTATGTGCCCGGAAAAAAGATCGTTATATTAGCCCGAAATTCAGATCCCGGGATTAATACCATTATAGAAAAAGCCCGCAATAGAATTTCCGATCTGATTGATAAGACAGGTGATGGCGACCAGCAGGGTGTATTAAAAGCCCTTATTGTGGGTGACAGAACCGGAGTTAAAAATATAAGGGAAGCGTTTAACCGGGCTGGAGTCGGCCATATCCTCGCTATATCAGGGCTTCACATTGGGATTATTGCAACCGCATCGTTTATATTTTTCCAAAAGCTTCTTTCTTATATCAAACTTTTTCTATGGAATGCGTGGACTAAAAAAGGGGCTGCAATTTTATCTTTATTCCCTGTCATTTTATACGGTCTGATTTCCGGGATGTCGCCGTCTACTCAGAGGGCGGTAATTATGGTCACTGTTTTTTTGATGACATTTCTGTTTGAAAGGGAACTGGACCCAATGAATACCCTGGCAATGGCTGCAATGATTATTCTTGTCGCTCATCCGCCGTCACTTTTTTCGATTTCATTCCAGCTTTCCTTTATGGCCGTTCTTTCAATAATATATGGCCTGTCCATGACGTATAATAGCCGTATAAGTGATAGAAATATCACTAAAAAGATATGGTTTTTTAAGGCGTTGAAAATTCTGTTTTCTTCTATATTGGTTTCAGTGTTTGCAATCCTCGGAACGCTGCCGGTTGTCATGTTTTATTTTAACCAGGTTTCTTTGGTTGGTGTTTTTGCAAACCTGTTGATTATTCCACTTATAGGATTTGTTGCGGTGCCCTTGGGGCTGTTTTCTGTGTTTTTGTATCCGATTAGTATCTCAGGGGCTTCAGTGTTTATTAATTCAAGCGCTGCTGTATTAGGATACGCTCTTGATATTGTAAGTTTTATTGCTGAGTTGCCTTTTGCGGCAGTAAAAACCGTTACACCCAATTTTTTTGAGATTGGCTGTTATTATGTGCTGGGTTGGTCAATTTTAGGGTTAGTTGGATTTCGGAGGAAAAAGGTTGCAGGTATAGATGGAAACAGCTCTTCTATTTCAAGAGATGCAGGGAGGAGATCGCGGAAAAATGCTGTTACCGGACGAAGAACAGCGGCAATTGTTGCTGTATTAATCATAGTCGCAAGTTGTGCTAATGCCTGTTACTGGGCATATAACAGGTTCTGGCGCAATGATCTCAGGGTTACGATTATTGATGTTGGTCAGGGGAGTTCCGCTCTTGTGGAACTGCCGGGGGGGCATTGCTTTCTTATTGATGGGGGTGGCTTTTCAGACAATTCAATTTTTGATGTGGGAGCAAGAATTGTTGCCCCCCTTTTATGGCGCAAAAAGATCAAAACAATCGACACAATCATTCTTTCCCATCCAAATGCTGATCATCTGAATGGGTTGTTATATATAGCTAAACATTTTAATGTGAAAAGGTTATGGTGTAACAGCGATTTCGCAGATATAAATAGTTATCGCGAGTTTATGGAAATTATAAAAAAAAATAATATAGAAACGGTTGAATTTAAAGACATGCCGCGCAGTTATGAAATAAACGGAGCAAGGCTTAAGATTCTTTATCCGCCAAAAGATTACATTGAGAAAAGAAAAAATGAAAAATGGCGGAATCTTAACAACAATTCCCTTGTAATAATGGTAAGCTTTAAATCAAGATCGATTCTGTTTCCCGGGGATATTATGGCTTGCGCAGAGAGGGACATTGTTGCTATTCATGGAGATGGATTAAAAAGCACAGTCCTTATTGCGCCACACCATGGCAGCAAGACATCCAGCACTGCTATTTTTTTAGAAAAGGTCAAACCGGAAATTGTAATAATATCGGCGGGCTGGAAAAATAGTTTTAGATTTCCGAATCCATCAGTTTTGAAAAGATATAATGAGAATGATTGCCGTATATTTCGTACTGACAAAAATGGAGCAGTAGCGATATCGATTGATGGCCGGGCTCTTAAAATCAAACCTTTTATTACCAGCTCTTTCGAGCCTTGAGGCCTTTATTTCCAGGCCTTTTTTAATTCTTCCATCTTGGATAGAAAGTTGCGTTTCATCTCCGTTGGAACCACTTTAACCATCTTTTCAGAAACCATTCTCACATGGGGTGCGAGCAAGGAGTTTTTGATTACAGGCGCGCCTTTTGGAAGGAATGTAGTAAAGGCAATAAGCAGAACAGAGACAATAAGCACCCCTTTGATTAAGCCGAATCCAGCGCCGCAAATGCGATCTACCCAGCCTAAAAAGGTAATATTGAGAATATATTTGATTATTATGCCCAGAATGCTGATTATTATAAAAACTGTGCAAAAAATGATCAAAAAACTTAGTATATTACGATATGAATCGTTTTGTATCCAGCCGGATAAAGGAGTTGCGACCAGCATGTAATATGTATATGCAGCATAAAAACCGCCGAATACTCCTATAATCGAAGACAGTTCCTTGATAAGCCCTCTAAAAAACCCTCTTATCATGCAAAAACCGAAAATAATTATTATTACAATATCAAAAGTATTCATGGGTTACCTTATGAGACCTTGTAAAAACTATAAAATGTATTAAATACTAAAAATAACAAAGCAAATTTTATCAGTCAAGGTGTTTTTCTTTTTTACTTTATCGGCTTAAAATTGTAGTTTGCATTAGATTAAAAGATTGTGATACATAAAAAATCAGAGTAGATTTGATGCCAATATGAAAGACAAATCAGACAATAAAAAAATCGAATATACATTTTCAGATATAAAGCTGGCAAAGCAGCTTTTCGGCGAGCATAACGGCAACCTTCAAAGAATTGCTGATGCATTAAATGTCACAATCAATGCAAGGGGCAATACTGTATTTATTCAGGGGGACAGTATTGCCGTAAAGTTAGCGCAAAATATACTCGATCAGCTCTACGGCCTGTTAAAGAATAATTATCCGATTTATCCGAATGATGTTGATTATGCGATCAGGGTTCTGAGCGAAGATGACAGCATTGATTTACAGGAGATTTTCTTAGATACTGTTTACGTTACTTCCAAAAAACATTCGATAACTCCAAAAAGCCGGGCTCAAAAAGAATATATAGATGCTATTCGAAAATATGATATGGTTTTTGGAATCGGTCCTGCAGGAACGGGTAAAACCTATCTGTCGATGGCAATGGCAGTTGCCGCACTTTCAGAAGGGCGGGTTAGTCGTATAATTTTAACCAGACCGGCGGTTGAAGCAGGAGAAACGCTTGGATTTTTGCCCGGTGATTTAACCGAAAAAGTCGATCCATATTTAAGACCTCTCTACGATGCGCTTCATGATATGATGCGTTTTGAAAAGGTGTCGAGTCTGATAAAGAAGAGGATTATTGAAGTGGCTCCTCTTGCTTTCATGCGAGGCAGAACATTAAACGATTCTTTTGTTATTTTAGATGAAGCGCAAAATACCACTTCAGAACAGATGAAGATGTTCCTCACCCGCATAGGTTTCAGCTCCAAGGCTGTTATTACAGGCGATATTACACAGACCGATCTTCCGGTTGGAAAACCTTCCGGACTTATAGAAACAAAGAATATCCTTCAGGGAATAGATGGAATAAAGTTCGTCTTTTTTTCAAAAACCGATGTTGTGCGCCATAGATTGGTCCAGGAAATCATCAGGGCATATGAAGAACTGGATGCAAAAAAAGAATTGAGGGATTGAGGAATTGAGGGATTCAGGAATTGAGGAATTGAGGTTTGAGGGATTAAAAGTGACAACATCCTTTAATTCCTAAATTCCCAAATTCGCAATTCCTAAATTATAAATAATGAATATAGAAAAAAGCAAAAAATCGATTAACAGGCTTTTAGGCTCCAGCAATTATGTCCGATGGAGCATACTTGTCGGGGTCGCCGTAATATTTACTATTATTCTTTACCCGAGCCTGGTTGTTACAGAGCATTCTTATAAAATCGGCGATGTTGCTGATAGGGATATTAAGGCTCCGAGAGATTTTTTTATTGAGGATGAGTCTGCTACAGAAGCAAACCGCAAGCTTGCTGTTGAGAAAGTATTAACCGTTTATGATCATGATAAACTACTATTGCCAAGATTAACGATGCGCGTGCAACAGGCCTTTGCCGATCTTAAAGCGGTTTTTAGAGATGAAATGCAAGATCAGGGTGAAGGGGCTGACAAAAATAAAACCTCTGTTAATAGCCGGATATGGCAGACGAAGGAGAGCTTTGAGAAAACAATCGGTATTTCTGTCAGTAAAGGGGCGTATCAGATCCTTGAAAAGGAAGAGTTTTCGAAAGATATTGTTTATCTTATTTCCAAAATATTAACACAGATTTTGGAAAACGGTGTTGTAACAAATAAGGAAAGCCTCCTCAAAGAGGCTTACAAAGGAATATTTATCAGGGATGTCGGAACCGAAACAAACAGATTCGTCAATAACTTAAAGCCATATTACGGTCTTGACCAGGCAAAAACCATGGTTAGAATTATTGGCCAACCCCTTCTTAAGGACTTAGACTATACACTGATAAACCTGATAGTAGATTTTGCTCAAAGGCTTATACAACCAAATATAACATTAAACAGGAGCGCGACCGAAGAACTGAAAAAGAGCGCGGCAGCAGAAATCAAGCCTGTTCTTTACAGGATAAAAGCAGGGGAGATGCTCTTGCGTGAAGGGGAAAGGGTCACCGAAGTTCAGCTTTTAAAACTGAAAACCCTGCAGACCCATATAAAAAATAAGCAAATACTTGCGAGCAGCATTGGAGCCTCAATGCTGCTTTTATGCCTTTTGATAATAACATATATTATTCATATAAATCCTCAAAGCCGTATTGCCCTTAAGAACAATAAAAACCTGCTGTTTATCGCCAGCATGCTTATAACCTTTATTTTTATCGCCAGTATTTCGTCATCACTTTCTGAAACACTTACCAAAAACACCACTTTTTTAATATCCTCTTCATCAATTCTTTATGGCGTTCCCCTTGCCGCAGGCGCTATGACAGTATGTTTATTTATGGGTTTTGATATCGCCATCTCCTTTGCCATGTTGACCGCGCTCTGCACGGCAATCATATTTCAAAGTAGATTTGAAGTTTTTGTTTACTTCCTGCTTAACGGCACAATGGCTGCCTATTGGATCAGGAATTGCAGAGAACGCAAAGTATTTATTAAGGCGGGAGCAAAACTTGGATTGCTTAATCTGATCCTTGTAACAGCTATAGGTGTTTATATGGCTGAGTTTTCAGCTTCTAACCTCTTATATGGCTGGGCTTTTGCGTTTATAGCCGGGGGAGTCGGTTCCGGAGTTGTTGCGGCCGGCATTGTGCCTCTTGTAGAAATAGCCTTTGATTATACGACAGATATAAAGCTGCTGGAGCTTGCAAATCTTGATCGCCCTATTTTACGCAGACTTATGATAGAGGCTCCAGGAACTTATCATCATTCTGTAATTGTAGGCTCTATGGTTGAAGCGGCAGCATCTTCAATAGGGGCTAATCCTTTGCTGGCAAAAGTATGCGGGTATTATCACGATATCGGCAAGATTAAGAAACCGCTTTATTTTATTGAAAACCAGACAAATGGCAAGAACAAGCATGATAAGCTTGCTCCATCCATGTCAAGCCTGATCTTGATATCTCACATAAAGGAAGGGGTCGAGATAGCCAAAGAGAATAAATTGGGTCAGGCCATAATCGACACTATCAGTCAGCATCACGGCACAAGCCTTATCAGATACTTTTATGAAAAGGCAAAGAAAATGAAAGGAGCAGATGCGGTAAATATCGACAACTTCCTTTATCCAGGTCCCAAACCCCAAACCAGGGAGGCAGCTCTTGTCATGCTGGCAGACGTTATTGAGGCTGCGTCGAGAATGCTTGACAATCCTACGCCGTCCAGAATTCAAGGCCTTGTGCAAAATATCATAAACAAAATTTTTTCCGACGGCCAGCTTGAAGACTGTGAGCTGACCTTAAAAGATTTACACAACATAGCAAAAAGTTTCAACAAAATATTAACCGGGATACACCATCATCGAATCGAATATCCAGAAAAACCCGCTGCAAACAATGGAAAGAACGGCAATGGAAATTCTGATAGACAACAGGCAAAACAAGCGCAGGATATTACAAGAGAAAATACAGCAAACAGCACAGGTCATATTAAGCGCCTTGGACTGTCCTGATGGAGAACTGTCGATCCTTATCGTTGATGATATTCAGATAGAGGCGCTGAATAGAAAGTATCTTGATCGCTTAGGTCCTACAAATGTTATTGCTTTCCCCATGCGCGAAGGCAGGTTTTCAAATATAACCCCCCGGCTTCTTGGAGATGTGGTTATTTCCGTTGAAGCCGCCGTACGAGAGGGAGAACTTGCTAAAATAAGCATGGAAGATCGTTTTGATCAGCTTCTAATACACGGAATTTTGCACCTGTTTGGTTATGATCATGAAAAATCGGAACAGGATGCTCAACAAATGGAGAAGAAAAGTGATGAATTGTTAGATGTGTTAAGGAATTAGTTGGGTTTCTACCTATAATATCGTAGTTTTTCAAGCAATTGCAATCCCATACGCAAAAAAGGGATTGCTTAGTTGCTCTGCTCCTCGCAATGACAGAAAAATGCTACTCTATATGTCAATGTTTTAATGAAACATTCTACTATATCTATTTTGAATATCGAACCGCAGAACAAGGAACCGCAGAATTTCGAAGGTATCATTTCGACATTCGATATTTCTTGTTCGATATTCTGCGGTTCAAAAAAATAAAAAGTGTAAACTACTTGTAGCCAATTATGAAAGATGCCAAACATATCTAACAATTTAAGACAGGGAGGGCTTGTTAATGGCTGGATTAGCTGTAAATGTTGATCATATTGCAACATTAAGGGAGGCAAGGGGAGTCTGTTACCCTGAGCCTGTAGCAGCAGCAGCGCTGGCTGAATTAGCAGGAGCAGATGGTATTGTGGTTCACCTTCGGGAGGATAGACGCCACATTCAGGATAGGGATGTCAGAATTTTGCGACAGGTTGTGCAGACAAAGCTTATCCTGGAAATGGCTTCGACCTCTGAAATGGTTGGGATCGCTCTTGATATAAAACCTGATCTTGTGACCCTTGTGCCTGAAAAAAGGGAGGAGTTGACAACCGAGGGGGGGCTGGATTTGATTGTTCACAAAAATGCTGTTTCTGAAACAATTGCCTTACTTCAAAACAGCAGTATTCCTGTCAGTATCTTTATTGATCCGGATCCTGACCAGATAAAGTTGGCTTACCAGGCAAATGCCGATATGGTTGAAATCCATACAGGATCATTTTGTGACGCGACGACAGCCGCCAAAAAAGAAAAAGCCTTTTCTAAAATAATTGATGCAGTCAAGCTATCTAATAAACTTAAACTCGGCGTTAATGCCGGTCATGGAATTTGCTATAAAACCATAAAAGCTTTTAAGGGCCTTAAAGAAATTGACGAGTTCAGCATTGGCCACAGTATTGTTTCAAGGGCGGTTCTTGTGGGAATGGAAAGAGCGGTCAGGGAAATGGCGATGTTGATAAAGGAATTATAGATGAACAGCAATATTTTAGGCTGTTGAAAAAACTTACCTTTGACAGCGGTTTTTGAACCGCAGAATGTCGAACAAGGAATTATGAATGTCGAAGTAAGGTATTCTATCATTTTTACTACTATAAAAAGATAGAGCGTAGCGATTCCACAATTCATCATTCGAAATTCCTTGTTCGATATTCGATATTTAAATAATGCTTTGTCGAATGAGCAACATCTCAACGAAAACAGCCAAATTTTCAAAGTGCTAAATTATTACGATTTCAGATGGTTTTACCTAAGTTGAGCGATTTTTGGGGAAGAAATGTGCTGAGATCTTGATGCATAAGGGTTTGCGAAAACCGCAGGCATACCCGTGGATATGTCGAGGATTTTCGTGAATCCTTGATGTGCAAGAGATCAGTGCAGATCGAGTCAAAAATCGCTCAATTTAGGTTTTAAGTACTAAGAGGTTGACTATGTATCTTGTAACAGCCGGCGAAATGCAGAAAATGGATCGACTTACCATTGAATCGTTCGGTATTCCCGGCAGGGTTCTAATGGAGAATGCCGGCCAAGGCGCAACACAAATTCTTTTTGAAAAGTTCGGCGGGCTTAAAAATAAAAAGGTCGGCATTGTGGCAGGGCGCGGCAACAACGGTGGAGATGGTTTTGTGATAGCCCGTTATCTTGCCCAAAAGGGCATTAAAGCGACCGTATATCTTCTATCAGAAAGGGCTAAGATTAAGGGTGATGCTGCCGCAAACCTGAAGCTGTTAGACCCTTTAAGTATACCTGTTATCGAAATTCCTGACAGGAAGGCTTTATCAACGCATAGAACTTCTATGGTTCACCAGGAGATATGGGTTGACGCCGTACTCGGAACAGGGCTGAAATCAGAAGTAAAGGGGTATTTCAGAGAAATCATCGAGTTTATCAACAGCTTAAACAAACCGGTTTTTGCGGTGGACATACCGTCGGGCCTGGATTCAGATACGGGTCAGCCGTGTGGAGTTTGTGTTCGCGCAAATACTACTGCAACCTTTGCATTTGCAAAGATAGGGCAGATTCTCTTTCCCGGCGCAAATTATACCGGGGATCTTGAAATAGTGGAAATCGGAATACCGCCCCATATTGCTGAAGAAGTCGGCCCCAGGCAATATCTATTAACTTCCAGTTTGATCAGCGATTATTTAAAACTAACCCCAAGACCCTCTGATGCACATAAGGGCAACACAGGTCATCTGCTCTTGATATCGGGATCGCCGGGGAAAACCGGCGCTGCGGCAATGACAGCCATGTCTGCCATGCGAACAGGAGCGGGGCTTGTTACCCTGGGAATCCCAAGTAGTTTAAATCCTGTTTTGGAACCCCAGTGTATTGAAGCAATGACATACCCGTTATCTGAGACCAAAGACGGCATGCTGGGTAAATCATCATTTAATGCGATTATGGAGCTGATTTCAGGCAAAAGGTGCCTTGCTATAGGGCCCGGCCTTGGAAGCGCTGTTGAAACAAAGAGTCTTATCCGTCGGGTCATCCAGGAAAGCACGGCGCCGATCGTTATTGATGCAGATGGGATAAACAGCCTGGCAGGTCACACGAAGATTTTACAAAACTTGAAAGCTCCGGTTATATTGACCCCCCATCCCGGAGAGATGGCAAGACTTGTTGATTCAACCGCCAAAAACATACAGAAAGATCGTGTGGGTTGCGCAAGGGATTTTGCGGAAAGGTTCAATGTCCATGTGGTGCTTAAAGGGGCGAGGACAATAATAGCCCATCCGGATGGCAGCGTTTTTATTAATCCTACCGGCAATCCTGGTATGGCATCTGGAGGAATGGGCGATGTGCTGACAGGAATGATAGCAGGTCTTGTGACTCAGGGTTATTCTCCTGAAACAGCCGCACATGCCGGTGTATTCCTGCATGGAACAGCCGCTGATGTCGTAGCGGATAAGACCGGCCCTTTTGGTTTTTTGGCAACCGACGTTATGAGGGCTATACCTGAGCAGATCGGCAGGCATATCTCTCCTTCGTCATTCCGGCGAAAACCGGAATCCAGAACGTATGGGGAGGAAATTAGAAGGTGAGAAGGTGAGAAGGTCAGAAGATTAGCAATGAACATCGAACGTCCAACATCGAATGTTGAATGGGATGAATTTTTCGAAATCATTACTGCATTGTTATTTCTGTAGAAGCGGGAATGACAGAATTGGAATAATTTGAGGAGCGGAGCGACATCATTATTCGACGTTCGATGTTCAATGTTCGATGTTGGACGTTCATCTTTTAATATGTTCGACATTCGCATTTTACTAAAAACCCTGAACCCCTGAACTCTGATTGTAGCTGGTTATGATTTGTAAACAGATTCAGATAACAACAGAATCTCTTGAAGAAACTCAGTTGCTGGGCCAAAAGATAGGCGCATTGATTTCAGCCGGAACAGTTATATGTTTAACCGGTGATCTTGGAAGCGGGAAGACTTCATTTGTCCAGGGCCTGGCCATGGGTCTTGGAGTTCCGGACGATTACTATATAACCAGTCCTACATATGTTTTGATAAATGAATATCCCGGCCGATACCCTCTATTCCATGTCGATCTGTATCGAATAGAAGACCCTGTTGATTTCGAAGATATCGGGCTGTATGAAATACTTCATGGTAAAGGCGTAGTAGCTGTTGAATGGGCTGATAAGCTGAGTAAAGATTTTTTATCTGAATATTTGGCCGAATATTTGTCTATACATTTTGAGATATTAAATGACGAGTCACGAAAGCTTACCATATCCGCAAATGTTCCGGAAGTGAGCGCTCTTATTGAAAGGATTGCGAAAGCATGGGCATAATAGTACAAAAATTTGGCGGCACTTCAGTAGCCGATTTTGAGCGGATCCGTAATGTAGCAAAGCGGATCGCAAAAATCTTTGACCAGGGCAATGACGTAGTTGTTGTACTTTCAGCCATGGCAGGTGTTACGGACAGTCTGATCGACATGGCAAATCAGGTTACCCTTTCACCCGATAAACGCGAGCTGGATGTTTTGCTTGCCACAGGTGAGCAGACAACCGCGGCTCTTCTGGCGATGACCTTGCAATCAATGGGTTATCCGGCTAAATCCATATTAGGGTATCAGGCGGAAATTATTACCAACCGCAATTATGGCGGCGCCCGTATCATTGAAATAGGAGCCGGTCGTATAAAGGAGTTTATTGAAAAACGCAATATAGTAGTGATGGCAGGATTTCAGGGATGTGACCCTGAAGGCAACATAACGACTCTTGGACGTGGCGGCTCAGACACATCTGCTGTGGCAATAACTGCGGCGCTTAATGCGGACAAATGTGAAATATTTACAGATGTGGACGGCATATATACTGCGGACCCCAATATCTGCAAGAAGGCAAGAAAACTCAGCGCAATTTCTTATGATGAAATGCTTGAAATATCGGGCCTTGGCGCCAAGGTGTTGCAGATTCGATCTGTTGAATTTGCCAAAAAATATAATGTTCCTGTGCATGTAAGATCATCATTCAGCGAGGAGGAAGGTACAATGGTTGTTAAGGAAGATTCTGATATGGAACGTCTGGTCGTATCAGGTATAACTCTCAACAAAGATGCCGCCCGTATAACCCTGAAAAAGGTTTCGGATCAACCCGGGGTGGCTGCAAAGATTTTTTTACCCATTGCTGACGCAAAAATACTGGTGGATATGATTATCCAGAACACCCGCGCTCAAGGGCTGACCGACCTTACATTTACTGTTTCAAAAAAGGATTTTAGGACGGCGCTGGAAATAGAAAAGCAGGTGGCAGAGAAGATCGGAGCTGAAAAGGTATTTGGCGACGAAAATATCGCAAAGGTATCTATTACCGGCGTTGGGATGAGGAGCCATTCAGGAGTAGCGTCAAAGATGTTTGCAGCTCTATCCGGTGAAAATATTAATATTCTTATGATAAGCACATCAGAGATCAGAATTTCCTGTATAATAGAAGAAAAGTATGCGGAGCTGGCGGTGCGTACTCTTCACAACGCATTTGGGCTGGATAAAGATGAAAATTAAAGATTGGGGATTTAGGAATTGAGGGATTTAGGAATTGAGGGCTTAATTTCTCCTTCGTCATTCCGGCGAAAGCCGGAATCCAGAAACCATAGGGAAGAGATTAGGGGATTAGAAAAGACAGAGATCGGATGTCAGAGGTCAGAGAACCAATAATTCGTGCGCTTCGTGGTAAAAAAGTAGGGCTGGAGAATAAAAAATGGTAACATTTAAGTCTCTTTGTTCGGGTAAGGATAAGATTGCCGTAGTAGGTCTGGGATATGTGGGACTTCCTTTGGCTGTCAAAATGTCGAAACATTTTGAAGTGATCGGCTATGATCTTAAAGCTGATAGAATTAAGGAGGTTGAGTCCGGCTTTGACCGGACAATGGAAGTTTCAAAGGAGGTTCTGCGTAATGTAAAGATACTGTTTACAAGCAAACCTGAAGATCTTTCTTTGTGCAGGCTTATTATCGTTGCCGTGCCTACACCGATCGACGGACATCGCATTCCGGATTTAAAGCCGCTTTGCGGGGCTTCGGAAACTGTCGGCAGATACATGCAGAAAGGGTCGTGCATAGTGTTTGAATCTACAGTATATCCAGGCGCCACAGAAGAGGTTTGCCTCCCCATTCTGGAGAGGGAGTCAGGGTTGAAATATGGTATAGATTTTACGCTCGGTTATTCGCCTGAACGTATAAATCCCGGGGATAAGGAGCATTCACTTGAAAACATAGTAAAGATCGTTTCAGGAACCGATCAGGATATTGCCATGTTTTTATCCGATGTTTACGGAATGGTGATAAAGGCCGGGATACACCCGGTTTCTTCGATCAAGGTGGCTGAAGCGGCAAAAGTTATTGAGAATACACAAAGGGATATAAATATAGCTCTCATCAATGAGCTTGCAATGATTTTCCACAAAATGGGTATAGATACTGAGGAGGTTCTTAAGGCTGCCGGGACAAAATGGAACTTTCTTCCATTTAAGCCCGGCCTTGTTGGAGGGCACTGCATAGGGGTTGATCCGTACTATTTGACCTTTAAGGCTGAGTCGCTTGGATACCATCCTGAAATGATACTGGCAGGACGTCGGATAAACGACTGCATGGGCAAATATGTGGCGGAGCAGACCGTAAAGCTGCTTGTGTTGGCGGGGAAACAGGTTAAGGACATAAAGGTTGCCGTTTTAGGGGTTACTTTCAAGGAGGATATACCGGATATCAGAAATAGCAAGGTAGTTGATATAGTATATGAGCTTAAAACTTATGGGATTAAAGTTTTGGTGCACGATCCTCTCGCAGATGCCAAAGAGGTTGAAAAACATTACAGGCTTGACTTGCAAAGCATGGAGACCCTTGCAGGGGTTGATGCAGTTATAGTAACGGTTGGGCACAGGTTTTATAAGGAGCTTGGTCTTTCAAAAATTGCCGGTTTATGCCAAAACAAAGCGCCTATTGTTATAGATATTAAAGGGGCCTTTAGTCAGAATGAAGCAAAAAAAATGAATATAACATACTGGAGGCTTTAGCAGCCCGAATATTTCATGAAAAAAATTTACGTTTATTAACTATACAGTCCAAAGTTCCGTCATTCCGGCGAAAGCCGGAATCCAGGAAAATACGCTGGATGCTGGATCAATTCCCGAGAGAGGGTTGGGCTTGGAGGAAGGAATGGGCACGGAAAGACGACTTCATACTAACAGATCCTACTCCTTATCCAGAATCTCCCTTATTTTCTTAGACAACTCCTTTATAGTGCAGGGCTTCTGTATAAAACCGTCGCAGCCTCGTGCCAATATGTCCCTCGCTTCTCCGTCAATACTGTAGCCACTTGAAAGCAAGACTCTTACACGCGGATTGATTTCCTTCATCCGGTCATAGGCCTCGCCACCACCCATATTCGGCATAACCATATCCATGAGGACTAAGTCAATCTTGTCCCCTTTTTTCTTATAAACCTCGACAGCTTCTTTTCCATCTCTGGCTGTGAGCACCTCGTGGCCTGATGCCTCCAACAACTCTTTTTCTACCTCCAGGATCACGTCTTCGTCGTCTACCAGGAGGACTGTTCCGGTTGTCTTGGTGATTTCACTTGCAGTTCTGAGAACTTTCTGGACTTTTTCCCCCGATGCAGGGAGATAAATACTGAAGGTACTCCCATGCCCCCTCTTGGATTCCACGTCAGTATATCCGCCATGGTCCTTTATGATACCGTAAACAGAAGCCAGGCCAAGACCGGTGCCCCGGCCCATCTGCTTAGTTGTAAAGAAGGGATCAAAGATGAACTTCATAGTGCTTTTATCCATGCCAACACCCGTGTCGGTAATTGTTAGCAGGACATAGTTTCCTGGCTTTGGATCGTATTGCTTACCCTTCATGTCTTCGTGGGTCACGTTTGTGGTCTTCAAAATGAGATCCCCGCCATCTGGCATCGCCTCGGCAGCATTCAGATACAGATCGAACAGGACCTGCTGAAGCTGGACATCGTCCGCCTCTATGGCAAATAACCCCTCAGCAAGCTCTTTACGGATCGTAACCCCCATTTTGGTTCTACCCAAAGTCTTTGAGGTCTCTTCCACCACTTGGTTAAGGTCAAGGCACTTGACCTCATACTTTCCCTTCCTGGCATAACCAAGAAGCTGAGCGGTGAGTTTCGCGGCGCTTCGAACCTGTTCCTCTATGCTCCTTAGCTTTTCATGATGTGGATGTGAGGGAACGGTCTTCAAAAGCATCAAAGAAGTATTTCCCTGGATTGCCATGAGAAGGTTGTTAAAGCTGTGAGCGATTCCGCCTGCGAGTTGTCCGATTGCTTCCATCTTCCGAGCATGCTGCAATCGTTCTTCAATCTTTGCTTTCTGTTGTTCAAATATTCTGCGTTCAGTGACATCCCTTATGATTCCGACTGTTCCCTCATGCTTTTTGTCAGGACTATCTACGTCAATACCATCTATGCCAGACGAAGATATTTCTCCGTAGCTTATCTCGCCATCATCAACATGTGCCGTATCATAGACGTATTTCTGCTTTTCTATGTCTCGGATGGTGCCCACAGTTCCAAGATAAAGCTTATCCTTTCTGCTGACCGCTTTATCGTATTGTCCGCTTGCCATCACTTCTACATACACTGTTTTTGAATTTTCGACATTCTTCGAATCTTTTTCTTGTTCCCAGTCCTTTTGTATTAATCGAACAGGAAGGTGTTTTGTTACTCTTTTTCCGGTCCTTCTCTCATCAAAGAGTCTTGGTGCGTTCTTATCTCCGGTTATTGTTCCCTTATATCTTTTCAAAACAGTGGTACAGCTCACAGATGCGATATCATCAGGATGAATTATCTCACTAAAATGTTTCCCTATCAATTCTTCAGGCGAATAACCCATAGACTTGATGGTACCGTTTATATAGACAAAATGCCCATTACTATCTAATTTGTAAACAATATCGGGTATTACGTCGAGCATATCAGCGTATTGCTGCAGTTGTTGTCTAACTGTCACAAGATCATCAATAAGCTCTCTTTTTGTCTTGTCTTCATCTTTCATTTTACGTGTTCCCAAAAAGATTCGCAGAAATTGGGGCTCGGGGCAAAGTACAGTATAACAAACTGAGAGAGACTCGCTTTTTAGTCCATAATACCCCCGGATTTCGTCATAATTGTTCAGACTTAGTTGTAATATACAGAATTCATTTTTAGAGTCAAATATAGAATTCCAGAATATTCAGTATTTTTGGTTTCCAGACACTATATATTGTGCGTCGTTAACAAAACCGACTAATACCGACTCCTCTTGACAGGAACTACAGGGATGCACTTAACTTATCAACTTATTTGCCAGTTAGCGAATATTTCTTAGCCTTTGATAGCTTCTCGCCTCGAATTACCGATTTACCGATGGCCTGTACCGATATATTCAGTAAACGGGAAAGAGATGTCATTGTGGGCGTTTTGTGGACGCCCTTTACATTTCCATATTTACAGTTTTAGGCTTAATGTTACGGAATTAAGTAACATTAAAATCAGGATTATGAATTTCCCCCAAAATCCCATAAATTCAACTGTAAATCGGTGGTGATTGGGACGGTAGCAACATAAGGGACGTTCTCATTCAATCGATAACACGCAAATCAGCCGCGCCGCTTTTTGACGTCGGCTGAATTTTCATTGATAGACTTCAGTTGCAAAACTATCCGCTATCTGGATTTCTTATAGGTTCCAACAAGTTCAGCTTTGGCGATAATGTGGCCCTTCATCGCAGCTTCAACCTTTGACCTGGTTGGCTTGCGCATTCCTTTGAGAACCGTATCCAAGGCATATAACGTGTGGAAATATCGATGTCGGCTAATAGGAGGGCATGGGCCACCGTAGCCGGTTTTTTCCCAATCATTCAGGCCTTCCTCTGTCCCAGATGGAAGGTTTCCTGATATAACGCCTTCAGGTAAACCAGTTGCGTCTGGAGGTATGTTGTAAAGAACCCAATGGACCCATCTCATCCTTGGAGCTTTTGGATCTGGTGCGTCTGGGTCATCTACTATTAGAACCAGACTATGGGTATGTTCAGGCACACCCTCCCATCTTAAAGGCGGTGAAAGGTCTTCCCCTTCACACGTATACTTAACAGGTATTGCGTCTCCATTAGCGAACGCGGTAGATCTAAGTGAAAATGGCATTTTTCCCTCCGCATGTGACCAGTTAGCGATTATAGTGTGTACATAGATGACAGCAGTACACTACTGTCGTGTCATCTATGTAATGTCGCAAAGATGACCGTCATTCCCGCGGAAGCGGGAATCCAGAATCAGCGAAGTAGTCAGAAATACTGGATAGCGCTAACGCTTCACTACGTGCCCCACCTTCGTGGGAATGACGAGTACCTGATACGATATTTCACGCATGACGCGACATTACGGTATTTTCGATGTTTTGTTTGAGCTTCAATAAAGTCAATACCATGCTTTTATATTCGCTCGTTATTGCGGTTCAAAAAAGGCCTGCCTTTTTATAAACCTTGTATCTGACCGGTCCGGCTAAAGTGTTTTGATAAAACAGAATAAATCCGGTTAAAACATGCATAATGATCAAAAACAAAAGTCCGAGTTCTACTATGGTTGTAACCGGTCCAAATGTATGAAGACGTTCGGCATAAGAGTTGAAGGCATTTTCGCCGCCGTAAAGAGTAAGATTGCCGGCAAGATGTGCCATAAGAAAGCAGATAAAGCTCAGTCCTGTTACAGCCATTATCAGCTTTTTGCCGATGGAAGTTTTAAATGTATTTGTAAACCAGCTCATATTTTTCTTTGCATTGTGCAATGATTTTGACTTG
>JAUWQO010000028.1 GCA_030610995.1 Desulfobacterales bacterium | reverse complement strand
TGGCTGTTGAAAGAAAACTAAAGCCAAAAATGCTTAAGACACCAAGGACGATAATAACAATTATTATTTCTATCAGGGTAAAGCCTTTATTATTTGCCATTTTATTAGTCATCAGCCTAAGTCTGCCCTTTACCCATAAGTGTTGAGACATGCTCTTATCCTTAATTAACAATTAGTTATTGACAATTGATTATTTATTTTATGTTTTTATATTTATGCCCAAAAAGCCAATAATAATAGTTAATAATCAATTGATAACTGTTAATTGCTAATGGAGACATAACTTATGTGTAAAGGCCAGGCCCAAGTTCCCAATAAGTTGGGGTAAATCAAATTTTGCGACTATTCCCTGGATTCCTGCGAAAGAGGGAATCCAGTAGCTATTACCCCGACTTATTGAGAAGTTACTCACTATCTATTTATCCCTCCGGCAGATCTTTTACACGCTTAGTCACGATAGAAGAATAATTAAAATCTCTACCATATGGATCGGTTACCGTGATATCTATTCTTACGTAGTTTGTGGCAGAACCATGTGGGTCATCAAGCTCTGGGTCTGTAGTAGGATCTATATAGTATAAGTTCCAAGCATAAGTATAATCAGAAGGCCATGAAGGATCAGCAGTAGTATCATCAATAGCATTATTTATAGCTGTTTCCACCGCGCTTGGAGGTATAGGCGGTGGATCAGCGCCGTCTGGTGGATCAGCGCTGTCGGTAAGAGTAGGGAAATCATTAGCTGTTATCACTTCTAAAATCTTCTGGCCCAAAAAATTGGCTGTAACCGCTCTTTCCGGCTTTGTGCTGTCTTTCAGAAGAGTTAACACCGGACTAACAATTACAGGGATGGCAACTGCCGCCACAACAATAAAGACAATCATTTCTATCAGTGTGATCCCCTTTTGATTTTTTATTAAGCCCATCTTGCTGGATTTCGTATTTAACATCGTATGCATATTATTATCGATGACTTATCTCTACTCAATGACCACGCCCCGGCTCACCATTATTCATTGCCTTACAATTGAATGAAAACCCGTGGGACGTTGGCGCTTTTGTTACTCTAATGAACGTCATAATGAAGAATTCATCTTTCAAAGCAGGTTCTTGAATTCATCAATACTCAGGCCGGCATCTCTAATAATACCGGCCATAGTGTAAGCGTCTACGGGGTTCGCTCTGGGAATGGTGATCTGATGATTTATCCCGGGCAAATTAGGCATAGGCGATTTCTACGTACCGAGTTTCCTTATCAGCACTCAGTTTATCGACGGTCTCCAAATAGGCGCTAATGGCGTCTTTGATATTTTCCAATGCCTCAGCTTCCGACTTTCCTTGAGACCAGCAGCCAGGTAGTCTGGGAACCCAGACAGAATAACCTTCTTCTGTCTTTTTGAGATTTACTCTATACTTCATGAGACTTTTCTCCTCTTTAAGGTCTCTCAAAAATTATTTGCGATATTGAACTTTCACTAGAAGCATCATCTTTCAGGAACAGTTGTTTCCATAACTCAACGGGAACAACAACAGCTTTTAGTTGATTATTTTTTCCTTCGTCTTTATGCCTTTGGTTCAGGTAACTGCGCAGGCTATCTGCCAACTTCTCACCATAATGATGCGCCACAAAAGCCAGGTCCAATTCTTCATCACACAACTCTGGATGAGCGCGCGATATTGCCCGTCGAGAAAGTTGCATTACAGTCCGAGAAAGTGAGCGTGCTCTTGAAATCCTTATACCTTCGTTCTACTTTATCATCAGAAATAATCAGTGCAGGACGCCCTTTCTGGACGATCATTTTTTCTTTTAGGATAAAAGGAAATTTAACTACAACAATATCACCTTTTTTATAACTCATATAGATCCTCAGATTTGCTATCCCAAATTTTGCCAAGGCTCTCCTGTTGGAGGAGCAGTGAGTCAGGATCCACCCCGCTTGTCTTCATTCTTTTGATTTTTAAAAACTCGGCAAAGTCAATAACCTCTTGGATCAATTCAGGGGAAAGGTCTTCCAGTTGCCTTATAATGGTTTCTTTATAATTAACTGCTATACTCATTAGTTTTACCTCCTATTTAGGCATTTTAGGCACTTGCTTGTAATTTAATCCTACAACGACACTTGTCATTTCGACCCCTTCGCTTCTGTCATTCCGAGCGAAGCGAGGAATCTTAGTATTTACGCTCAGGGCAGGCTCCGGGATAAATCCTTAACTATATGTTTTTGCAGTAAGATTTATCATTCCAGCATTTTTACCCCATTGAATTCCGAAGGACAGCGTAGCGCATTCAACCGGGGCCAGCATTCCAGCATTCTTGTCCTCTATCTTTCCCTGACCTCCGACCTCTGACCTCCGACCTCTGTCCTCTGATCTCTGTCTTTACCATTCAACCTTTCCAGTATATCGCAATACCGTCAGTGTCTTTGATGCACTTCCGTTTGTTATAGAGATTGTATCGTCCTGGTCTCTAGTCGGTTCTCCAAGTGAATTGAATTCAATTGTTGTATTTGACCAGGTAATGGTAAGCTGACCGTCAAAGATATTTGCAAGATTTCTTTGCTTTGTTCCACTCAGATCATCAAAGGTGTAAATAGTTGAAGCAAATGTCATACTTTTTGCCGTATGCTTGGCCATTGCCAGAGCCTGCACAGATCGAATGTCTGATTTTATCATGTCTGCTGCTGTTTCAAGTGAGATTCCCGTGGTGGGATACTTTGTGATGGCAACCCATGCGAGAATACCGATAATGACAACTACCATAATAATTTCGAGTAAGGTAAACCCGTGTTCGTTCCTCATAATTTCTGTTTGCCACAATGCCTAAATGATGTCAATATTATTACAGGGATCAGGGGTCAGAGCAAGGATTGATGATTGTCGATTGATGATTGTCGATTGAAAAGATAGAGCGAAGCGATTCCAACAATCATCAATCATCAATCATCAATCCAAAGAGGTCAGGGATCGGAGGTCAGAGGTCGGAGGTCGGAGGTCAGAGGTTAGAGGTCAGAAGTCAGGGATAAGGGGTCATAAGCGCTAAGTTGTTTTTGCTCAGGAGGGACTGAAAAAAATGAACATCGAACATCGAACGTCCAACATCGAACATCGAATGGGAAAAGATGAAGAAACAGAGTTTAAAAAACCTGAATTATTAGATGAAATAAAAACAGCGATTAAAGCCGTCATAGATGCGGATTAGGACCTTGCGAATCTTGTGGGATCTTGGACATTGGGGATGTTGACTATATACCGTAGTGTTTTATGAAAAACTCAGGTTAGGAGGAACCGTCTTTATTAGTATGACAGACAAAACAGCCTATTCCATCGGCGCCCCCGCCTCCGGCTATCATTATATCATAATCCCATCGAAGGATATCCGGATATGGGCTTCCGTGAGGTCTATGACAGGAAAGGCACATGACCATGTCTTTTCCGGGCCGAACGACACCTGAATCCTCAGTATAGTCATCCTCGGGTCTGGCTACAGGCACTATTGGATTGTATACTGTGTATGACGCGTATTCCCCTTCATCAGGCAGAACCGCATCCGATGGATGCCGAATCCATGTCGCGTTGCTTTCTTGATCGTGGAAGTCTGTATGGCACCCTTTGCAATAGGCGCTGATATTGTGGTCGGAAGACAAACTGCTGGCGTTGGGATCACCTTTGTACTCATTATGTTTTGTTTGACTTGCATCCACCTCCCAGTCGGGATCTTCCTTGCCGATAACATACGTATTTTCATTATGTCCTCTAAGGAAACGATAGACGTCAGGAATTCCGCTGTCATGATGCGACACATAGACATGGCATCCCTCGCAACCCGATTTACCTTCGGCGCCAGATTTGTTTGATGTATTTTCCACTGCAAGACTAGAATGGCATCCCTTTCCCCCGCAATTTCTGATGTTTCCAGGGGCCTCCGAAAGAAGGCTGTCTTCATCCGATATTCCCATCACATTATGACCGTATTCATCACGGCCACTTCCTCTTACCCAGTAGAAGTTTCCGCCCGCTAATGGCTCGTCAGGTTCGATTGCATTATATACAATCGGTATTCGGCTTCCCCCCACCTCAATAATTGTATCCTCGTTAGTCGACGAATGACAGCCCACGCAGTCGGTAACAACGAGAGACGCTCCGCTTTGTCCGGCATCCGCAGATGTTCCGCCCGTCAGCGTACCGTTATCGCCTGTCCATCCCACGACATTTTCGGGTTCCGATACAAGCGCTACATTGTTTCCACCCTGGCTGTTATGCATGGTGTGACAATTTACGCAGGAGCCGGTAACCCTTGCGGAAGCTGAATTGAAAACAAAAAAGAGCGACAAACATGCTATAATTGTTAAAGCTGATAGATGAATTAACCGTTGTATTTTCAAATTAATCGTTGTATTTTTATAAGATTGTTTTCAACACACTATAAAATATCAATCAAGATAATACGATTTCAGACGTTTTCGGTTTATTAAAATCAAACCCGAGGTCACCCGATTCATCAAGATAAATTAGCTAAGTTGGCACTTCATGTTGTGGAAGGTTGCGAATGATGCAGGCTGCTATCCATCCTTAGTCGTATGGCAGATAAAGCAACCGGTGCCATCGTCTCCGCCACCCCCAGCAATCATACCATCATAATTCCAGCGCAGGATGTCTTTGTATTCTGTACCATGTGGCCGGTGGCAGGAAAGACAAAAGACCTGGTCAGTACCCGGGGTAACCGTTCTGGAAGAAGTGCTGTATGATGATAAGTCGGGACGAGCCACAGGCGCCTGGGGATTATAATAGCCTATGTTAGTCCCATCCGGCGTGTTGTATAGATAGTATTCCTTGTCTGTATCCTCTGGCAGAGCATAATTATTGGGGTGTCTTAGCCATGGGCTTGATGTGCCTACAAATTCGGTATCGTGAAAATCCCGGTGACAGCCGGCGCAGTAATCTGACATTGACTTGTCCACGCCGTGTACGCCAAGAACCCCTCCTTTGTATTCATTATGCTTTAATTCATCTTTAGTTTGTTCCCAGTCGGGATCCTCGATCCCCTCTACTCCGCCACCGCCGTCGTGCTCATGCGAACCAGACTTTAGAAATCTATACCAACCGCCTGTTTCCCCCACTACCGTTGCTGAATCGTCAGCATGATGGGCCGGCTTGTGACAACTCGTACAGTCGTCTATCTGCACGTGGCAGTTACCACAGGTTGGATCAACCGGATCCGGGGCTACATCCGCCTCCGTCGGTATACCTGGAGCTTCGGTTAACTCATCAGATGGCATCCCAGGTATGGAAAGAACATTATGCCCGTATTCGTCTCCCTTGTTTACTACCCAATAAAAATTGCCGCCGGCCAGTCCTTTGGCGTCATTGAATGATGGTTCAGCAATATTATAGACAATGGGAGCGCCCGTGGTCGCATCCTTCCAGGTACTGCCACTGGTAGCAGAATGACAGCCCACGCAATCATTAGCCAGGAGTGTTTCGATAGCATCTGAGTTTAGCGCACTTCCGCCCTGGCTGTTATGCATTGTGTGACAATTTGCGCAGGAGCCGGAAACCTTTGCTGAAGCTGAATTGAAAACAAAAAAGAGCGACAAACACGCTATAATTGTTAAAGCTGCTAAATGAATTAACCGTTGTATTTTCATAAGATTGCCTTCAACGCACTTAAAATATCAATTAATACTACAGCGTCATTTTTTAACGTCATGCCCGCCCCGCACTTGATGCGGGGCGGGCATGACAATAGAAATAAATATCTGATACAATTTAGGTTAAATTTCAAATGGTTAGCAATAAAATGTCGCTGTAGTATCTGTAGTATTAAGATGATATAATTTTTTTGCATACACCAAATCAATGTAAAATGTCAATAAAATTTCCAAGCCCAAAATCCGATAGGGATTTCTTGATATCAAAGAACAAATGTGTATAAATAGTGATGGTAATTTGACTTTAAGGGATGAGGACGACCAGTAATGAAACTATCTATTATCATACCTGCTTATAATGAGCGCTATACCATCAGAGAGTGTGTAAACAGAGTTTTAAATGCAGAACTGCCTGAAGATATAGTACGGGAGCTGATAATAGTTGATGATCATTCTGATGACGGGACATGGGAAATAATTCAGGATTTAGCAGAATCGTATGAAAATATAAAAATATTCAGGCAGAATGTAAATCAAGGGAAGGGTAGGGCCATAAAAAGAGCTGTTGAGGAAGTATCCGGTGATATAGTGGTTATCCAGGATGCCGACCTCGAGTACCACCCGAATAATTATTATAAACTTATAAAGCCTATCTTAAATGGAGATGCCGATGTAGTATATGGCTCTCGTTTCGGTTTTTCTGAAATGAGGCGTGTGCTCTACTTTAAACATTCTCTCGGCAATAAATTCTTAACCTTCCTGTCGAACTGTTTTACCGATTTGAATTTAACCGATATGGAAACATGCTACAAAGTCTTTAGGGCATCTATATTGAAAAGCATGCCATTGCGGTCAAAAAGGTTTGGTTTTGAGCCTGAAATTACAGCAAAAATCGCAAAAAGAAATCTAAGGATTTTTGAAGTGCCAATTTCCTATTTTGGGCGGACTTACCATGAGGGAAAGAAGATCACCTGGAAAGATGGTCTTGCCGCAATATGGGTCATATTAAAATTCTGGCTTATTGATGACCTTTATAAAGATGAAGATAAAAATATTCTTCTATCAATGTCTAATACACATCATTTTAACAAATGGCTGGCATCACTTCTCAGGCCATATTTAGGAAACAACGTGTTGGAGGTTGGGGCAGGTATCGGAACTATGACGTTGGAATTTTTGCCAAGAGATCGCTATACCTGTTCGGATATAGATCCGCTTCATATAATGACGCTTAAAAATATATTTATGAACAGACCTAATGTTGACGTAATAGAGTTAAATATTGAGATTGCAAAAGAAACAAGAACCTTAGACAGGCATTACGATACTATATTGTGCCTGAATATGCTGGAACATTTGAACAATGATTCTCATACGCTAAAAAATATGCATGATTTGCTGATAAAGGACGGCAAACTTATATTAGTTGTTCCCAACTGCCCAAAACTATATAATTCATTAGATAGAGCCCTGGGGCACGTAAGGAGATATAAAGTAAAAGATATAGAGAATCTATTGACGGCTTCGGGATTTAAAATCAAACATTTGAAAACCTTTAACAGGGTTAGTGTTCCTGGCTGGTTTATAAACGGGTCTTTGCTTAAGAGGAGACACTTCAGTAAGGTCCAGTTGAAAATTTATGATTGGTTTGTATGGTTTTGGAAACTTTTAGATCCTTTTCTGCCCTGGCCGGGGCAGTCGATCATCGCTGTTGGAGAAAAGAGTTCCAATTAAAACTATCGCAACAATGCCTGATAAAGTAATGACCCCACCGAGAATGACGCTTAAAGGTCTGTACAAGAATACTACTTTGTGTTCTCCAGGTTCCAGAGGCACAGCCCGAAAGGCGTAATTAGCCCTGTATATCGTACCCTCATTCCCATCTATATAGACCTTCCAGCCAGGATAATAAGTTTCGCTCATAAACAGCATTTTTGGCTTTTTTAAAGAAACAGATAATTCTATTCTATTTGGTTTATAATCTGTTATTATGACGCTTTCTTTCTCAACCAATTGAAATAACATCCCCCCGCCCGCCTCGCAAGCGAGAGCGTTGCGGGCAGGCCTTAATCCCCCTTCAAAGGGGGAATTTAAAGGAACGGTCATTAAGTCAACGGCATTGAGGGTGGAGAGGGAGTATGGGGCGTCCTCATCCAAAAGGACCAATTCGCGCGGGTCAAAGTCTTTGTTTCCTAATGTTTCTCTGTATTCTTTTTCAGAGTTAACTACCTTGTATTTCTCTACCAGAAAAGCCCTTGGGAGAACATGTAAGTTTCTGTAGATCCTCAAAGAGCTTTCAGGATCATCTTTATCTCCAATAATCTCGGCCAGCTCAAATTCCTTTGAGTCTATCTCAAACTTGGAAATGAGATACTTGACGTTTAATAAACTTAAAAGATTTGTACTGTCAGGCTTGGGAGAACTCGCTAACAACGATATAATTTTATCATAATTTCCAAGGCGGATGACCTCAGCCCCAACTATACTGTAAAGACGATGTTCCATATTTAAGCCTGGCATAATCTTCTCTTTGCTCACCTTGATCTGATCAGAAAAAATATCTGAATATTTCATCGTCTCTTTTTCTGTCTTTGGACTCGTGAATATTCGGAAAAGAGAAGTGTCATTTTTTAAAAAGCTCATGCTTTCGGAAGGCTCGTGGAAGGTTTTCGCGTCATATTTATGGTAATATCCTTTATTAGCGAAAAAAAGATCGAGTGTTAATAAAGAAAGGAGGGCAAGAGAAAAGAGCGTTCTCCTCTTTGGATACCTCCAGCCAAAGACCAGAACCGGTCCGAATAATAAACTAAAGAGCAGGAACCGTTTTATATTATGCAAGTTGATGAACGGATCGTTATAATCGGGCGGGGCAAATCCTTTGGTTTGCAAGAATTCCCGAATCGAGATATCGTAAAAGTTTAATATACCCCATACAACAGCAGCCAATACACTGAAAACAAGAAAAGAGCGAATAATTCTTTTGGTTTCTCTGTTTCTGTCAATAATCTGACTGCAAAGACCGTCAAACCCTATCCCTGCCATTATGGAAATAAGAAAGATGAAGATAAAGAGAAACTTAACCGGATAACGGATGCTGCTTAAAAACGGGACGTAGTTATACAGGAATTTGTAAATCGGGGTGTTGCCGCCAAAAGAAAGAATCAGAGAGATTAACACAATGAGTAAAAAGGGTAAGGCTTTTCTTCTCTTTTCTACAATAAAAAAAATAGAAAGCGCAAATGGGATAATGCCAAGATATATTGTCTTTAACCAGCTCTGGTTACCCCAGTATTTTTCTGTAGAAAAGCCGTACCCATAAGGATCGGGAATAAAAAATTGCAGCAGGTCTTCAAAATCTAAAGACCATGTGATTGCCTCTTGATAACTCAAGCCGCCTGAGCGGATGGACTTAAATGCGAGTTCCAGGAAAGGAAGCAACTGAACCGCGGAAAGCAGCAGAAAAAGCAACACGACCAATCCAAAAGAGAAGAGCCTTTTTTTGAGGGGAGGCGGCATTATTCCAATGCCAAAAGGGTCCGGGAAAAAAAGAAGGATAAAGATCAAGATAAAGGTGCCATATAAGATCTCTACTCCTCCCCCAAGGAACATCATTGCCAAACAAACTGAAGTAAACAGCAAAGCTCTTAACGAACCTTTTATCAGGTAATTGTGATAACAAAGGAGAATTAGAGGAAGCCATACCACGGAAAGGAGATGTGGGAGCAGGTTATGTACGGAAAGAAGATAGCCGCTCAACATAAAAGTGAGTGCCCCGATCAAGGCGCCAATATCGCTTCCCTTGAGTGTTTTTATGAAAAAGTAAGTAAATACCCCGGATAGAAAAAAGTGCAGAACAATGATTAAATTAAAGCCTAAATCGAAAGGAAGCAGGATGAGAAGAAGATTTAAAGGATAAAGAACACCTGGCTGAAGAGTGGCAAAAAAAGGCTGCCCACAGTAAAAATAGGGATTCCAAAAAGGGAGCTGGAACCCCTTAATCATATCCACCCACCATGCTCTTGGGGGCAGAAAGAAGACAGACAGGTCTCTTTCTGTGAAAAGAAATCTGCTTGTTAGAATATCATGAAAGTAGATCAGGCAGAGAACACAAAGGAGGCTTGGGACAAGTAGTTTTCTGGCAATGTTCATTTGGAAAAATCCTTTTTCCGTGAACAGGACACGGAAAAAGGATATAAAAGTATCATATTTACCAGGTTGCCACCTGTGCTACTATGGCACCTGCCGTTGTAGGTAAGTTGGATACAGGGTTGAGTGTCCAACTGTAGTCAGAGCCTCCTATAGTAGCTGCAAATGTAGTTGCACCTGATGTTGAGCCTTCTACTCCTGATATCTGTGCATCGTCAACTATGTCTTCCATGGTATAGACGCCAGCACCCTCGCTACCATCGAGCACACCCTTGGCATAAAGTATACTCAGAGCTCCTCTCAGTCCTGCCGTAATACCCCTGGCCGTTGCATCTGATGCCTCATCTTTCATAGAAACATATTTCGGGATGGCAACGGCGGCCAATATTCCCAGGATTACGATGACCATGATAAGTTCGATTAATGTGAAACCCTTGTTGTTTCTCAGCAACCCCTTTTTCTCTTTTTTCATTTTTGTCACCTCCCTGGCTGTTTGGTTAAATGGTCGAGTAGTCGAGTGGTTAATTGGTTAATCTGCATATTAAACGTTAGTATTTACCAAAATATTAAGCAAGGTTTGTGCCATGTTAAAGCTGATAAGCTCAAAGCTGAAAGATATAAGCTGAAAGGTTAAAGGTTGAAGGTTAACGCGATAAAGAAGCTGAAAGCTCAAAGCTGAAAGCGATAAAGAAGCTCAAGGCTCAATGACTGCTGCTTTTTCTACATAAATTGTAGTTTGTCCTACAATTTGTGTAGCACCTTGATACTTTCTGTATCAATAGCATATTTTTTTATCCGGTGCCAGATGCTTCTTTCGGTTATACCTAAAAGTTGGGCTGCCTGAGATTGAACACCTCCTGTTTTATGCAGGGCTTTTAATATAAGTTCTTTTTCAAATGCTGATACTGCTTCATCCAGCGAGGCGGATTCTTCCGGAAATTTGAAAACAATTCCATCCGGCAGCCCCTTGAGATGCAAAGGGAGATGGGACGGTGTAATAAATGTTTCATTTTCCTCCACCATGACCACAGCTCTCTTAACGACATTCTCAAATTCTCTAATATTGCCGGGCCATGAATAATTTGTCAAGATTTCATTGGCTTCTTGAGTCACCTGGTATATTTTTTTATTGGATGCTTTAGACTCCTTTTCTATGAAGTGATCTGCCAGCAAAGGAATATCATCCTTTCGATCACGCAGGGGAGGGATAAAGATTGTTACCACGTTTAGACGATAAAATAAATCCTCCCGGAATCTTTTGTTTTTTACCTCTGATACCAGATCCTTATTTGTTGATGCGATGATTCTCACATCTACCTTAACAGGCAGAGAGCCTCCAATCCTTTCCACTTCTTTATCCTGCAGTATCCTGAGCAGCTTGGCCTGGGTAAATAGCGCCATATCTCCTATTTCGTCTAAAAATATGCTCCCCTTATCAGCTAGCTCAAATTTTCCTATTCTTCTGTTGATAGCTCCGGTAAATGCTCCCTTCTCATGGCCGAAAAGTTCACTCTCGAGGAGTCCTTCCGGGATAGCTGCACAGTTGAGCTTGATAAACGATTTATTTTTTCTGGAACTGTGTTCATGGATAGCCTGGGCGATGAGTTCTTTGCCGGTTCCGCTTTCTCCGAGAATCAGCGCTGTTGCATCACTATCAGCTACCTGTGCTACCTGGCTTAAAACCTCTTTTATGGCGTTGCTCTGACCTATTATATTCGGAAACGACTCAGACTTTCTTGCTCTTTGTTTCAGTATTTTAAGCTCTTTTCTTAACTTTTGTTTTTCCAGCGCTCTTTTGATGGTAATTTCCATCTCTTCCAATTTAAAGGGCTTGTTAAAAAAATCATAGGCCCCCTTGCGGATAGCTTCTAATGCATGCTTTTCTGCTCCGAAAGCGGTGATCACAATAATGATAGCATCGGTTTTATCCCTGATGGCATCAATGGCCTCTATGCCATCCATGCCCGGAAGCTTGATATCCAGAAGGATGACGTTGCTTTTTTCTTTTTCGAGCCAGACCAGAGCGTTTTCAGCATCCGGAAATGCAGTGACCATGTATCCCTGCTTTTTTAAAGCCTCTGAAAGGAAAAATTGCATGGCTTCGTCATCTTCAATAATCAGGATTTTTTCAGTCATAATTTCAACTCACATATAACCTTCCTTTTTCATATCCTCAATGATATCTTTGACTGTTTTTTCCTTAAATATCTTTTTACGCAGTTCAGTATAATTGCCTTCGCCGCGATCATAATCCAGAATGAATTTTAGAGTGCTAGCGGGGCCTAATTTTTCTCTCAGAGCTTCCCAGCCGGCTCTTCTAACCTCAGCAGGAGTCAATTCTTTCAGTGGCATATTCATCTTTTAAAAACCTCCATGGATACAAAATTAATTATATTATAACATGTGATCCCAATGTTATCAATCCGTTCCAGTTTTTTAATGAGATCGTCATCACACGTTATAAAAAAATCGGCCTTTGCTTTTTCAGCACATGCAATATGCACGGCATCCATGCCCATCAAGCCCCACTTTTCAAGCTCCAGTGATCTATCCAAAATGTTTTCGTCGCATGTTATGTACTTTGTAGAATATCCCAAAAAGTCCGATATTCTCAACATGTTTTCGATGTTGGGATTCTTGCTGTTCTCATATTCCAGTGCAAATGAATTGACCAGATCAAACCGACCTTTTGATATCATCATCCATAACATAATGAAAATTTGGGTTTCAATCATTATCCTGGGCTGGCTCTGATCATCAAATGGTCTATTGTAAACACACATGTCGAAATACAACCTCAACTTCTCACCCCCTTCCCCCTTCCAGCTTCTATCCTTTGAGCTTTCAGCTCAATTGTTCAATCCGCTGGTAATTTAACAATAAAAGTTGTTCCTGAATCATGGCTGCTTTCTACCTGAATATGACCTCCATGGGCGACAATGGTATGATAGGCAATGCATAGTCCCAGTCCTGTCCCTTCTTTATGGGTTGTGAAAAAGGGGACAAAGATTCTATCTAAATCTTCGGAGGGGATGAAAGATCCTGAGTTAAAGAAGCGGATTGTGATAAAGCCTTCCGGCCGGCTCATCGTTGCAATCAGAATCCGTCCTCCTTCTAATGTAAACTGGAAAGCATTTCGAATGATGTTCAAAAAGGCCTGATGCATTTTTTGAGGATCAATTTGAACTAATGGAAGGTTCTCCTTATACTCTTCCATGACCTCTATCTGCTTTGCAGAAAATTCGTTTCTGGCAGAACTGACAGCTTCTGCCAGAAGATTGTTGATATCTCGAAATTCCAATACTTCTGAGCCGGGCCGGGCAAATTCCAACAGCTCCTCAACCAATTGATTCAATCTTTCGATAGATTTCAGGATAATCTTTACGTAGGTTTTCTTTGGATCACCTTTTTGAAAATCTTTATCCATCAGCTCTACAAGACCCTGCATAGAACCTAATGGATTTCTGATCTCATGGGCAAGGCTGGCTGATAAGAAGCCCAGCGCAGCCAATTGATCAGATTTTCTGACTCGATCCAGAAGAGGCATGGCCTCTTTCAGTTCCTTTTCCCTTAAATGTGATTTAAAAAGAGTTAATACTTCATCAAATATGCTGTAAAAATGTCTTATCTCATCATTCTTGTCTGAGGAAAGCAGATTTATGCTTTTTTTGTGCGAGGTGGTGAGATTTTCAGCTTTGACAAGAAGTTTTTTAATTGGATTGGTAATTGTGTAGAGCATTGCCAGTCCGCACATTGATGAGAAAATAGCTACAACCAGAATCCAGAACTTAAGCCGGAATAAACAGGACGGGCTGATTTCTAACTTATAAGGCAGATCTATTGAAGAGCTTATATAGTAGGTAGTTAAGTGGTAAGTTATTAGCGAAGTCAATATACTCAGACCTAATAAAATAAGAGGAATGCCGACGATAAGTCGAACCTGAAATTTTTTTGAATCGCTTTTCAATTTCTATCCCTTAAAAGCTTCCATCATATCCCACCATGGGAGGAAGATGGCCAGGGCTATAAAAAGAACCATAATTCCCAAACCTACCGTCAGGATCGGCTCGATATAGGAAGACATCCGACTTACAGTATAATCTATTTCTCTTTCGTAATAATTGGTTATTTCCCCTAACATTTCATCAAGGGCGCCCGTCTCTTCACCGGTTTGGACCATCTGGATAACCAAAGGCGGAAAAACTTTACTTTCTCTTAAAGAATTAGTGATGCCTTTTCCTGTTTTTACCTGTTCAGCAATCCCATTGATTTTATGAGCAATATATTCATTTCCGATAGTTCTTGAAACGACTTCCAATGCTATAACGATTGAGGTTCCACTTCTGGATAAAGTCTCAAGCATACTTGAAAATCTTGACATGTAAATTTTAAGAAAAACATTGCCTAAGATAGGTATTTTTAATTTTAGATAGTCCCATTGAAGTTTTCCTGACTTACTACGTGTATATAAGAAAAAGGCCGCAACAAGGGCGCCTGCTATAAACACCCCATAATACCAGTAGTTTTGCACCAGGAAATTTAAAAGCATCATAATGCGCGTTGGAATTGGAAGCGCTACGGTTGACTTTTCAAAAATTACCGCAAATTTAGGTATGACAAATGTAATTATGACCCCGAAAGCAACAAAAAGTGAAACTACGACCATAATCGGATAGCGTATCGCCGCCTTAAGATTAGCGCTGGTCTTCCTGCTGAATTCAAGCATAATAATCAATCGTTCTAAGATTTCATCCAGACTCCCCCCTATTTCACCGGCCTCGATCATATTGACATAAAGTTCATTAAAAACCTCCGGGTGGGCGGAAAGTGAATCGGAAAAACTCTTGCCTCGATCAATATCTTTTGCAACCATTGAGAGGACATTTTTTAGTTTTTTGTTTTCAGTCTGTTCTTCGAGCGCTTTAAGCCCTGATAACAGGGAGATTCCTGCTTTGATGACAGTGTATAATTGCCTTGTAAAAAATATTAAATCCTCTGCCTTAACCTTTTCAAATCTCGAACCAGGATCATCAAAAATGGATGGTTTTTTTTCGGAGATAGAGATAGGGATGTATCCCATGGTGTCCAACTGCATGGCTGCAAGGGGCTGAGATTCAGCTTCGATGGTTCCTTTTAGGGAGGATCCATCTTCGGTCAGAGCTTTGTAAGTGAATGTAGGCATAGTTCGCTTCGCTCGAAATTGGTAAATTGGTCGAGTAGTCGAGTAGTCGAGTAGTCGAGTGGTCGAGTGGTTCAAGAACTCTTACAACTCGACGACTCGACTAAACTTTCTTTTGATAGCGTCGGCTGAATCCAGCATAAGGCTGAGCAGGGCCGGTATCAGGAATATGGTAAAAACCGTTGAAAATAGAAGGCCTCCTACTACTACGCTCCCGAGTCCCCGGTAAAACTCAGAACCTGCGCCAGGAAACACCACCAGGGGAAACATTGCGAATATGGTAGTGATACTGCTCATATATATCGGCCTTATGCGTGTACGCACAGATTCTGCAATTGCATCGCGCGGCGCCATATTTCCTTCCCGGATATTATTTAAGGTTTGATGAACAATGAGGATAGCATTGTTTACTACAACACCGACCAGAATCACAAAACCGAGCATTGTAATTATGTCAAGCGGTTGATAGGTGATAAAAAGATTTACCAGGAAGAGGCCCGCAAATCCGCCGGCTGCTGCGAGAGGCACACTAAACATAATGATAAAAGGATAGAAAAAATTTTCAAACAGAGCCGACATAAGCAGGTAGCTGATAATTATCGCAAGGATAAAATTCCACATAAGGGCTTTTCTTGTGCGTGTTAAATCATCGGCAGTGCCTCCGAGTTCAATGCTATACAGGTTGGAAAGCGCGCCGCCTGCCTTGATCGGCCCGACAACCTTTTCTTTCACAATCTCCATGGCTGTCTCCAGCGGAATCTCCCTCGGAGGTATAACCATGATCGTTATAGCCCGCTGGGAGTCTATATGGTTAATCTGGACAGGCCCTTCTTCAAGGCTTATATCGGCCAGAGATCCCACCATGACCTTTTCCCCGGTAGGAGCTATTACCGGCATGCCGGCAATGTCTTGAATGTGCTCAAGCTTTCCATCCTTGTTTTTTACAATTAGGTCTATTTCATCACCGTAAAGACGGTAATCACTGGCTTTGGCGCCATCCACGAGCACATCTAAAGTTAAGCCGAAATCATAAGTGGTCATTCCGATACGGGTTAACCTGTCCCGGTTCGGAACAAGGCGCATCTCAGGATTTCCAAGATCCAGACCTGGTATCGGGCGTATCTGTGCGCCTGGCAGTACCTGGGCCACACTCCCGAATATCTGTTTTCCGAGGTTTATCAGTTGAGAAAGGTCAGGCCCTTTTATCTCTATCTCAATAGATCTTCCCTTGCCTATGCCGCGTGAAAACAGGCCGGGTTGCTGAACAATTGCTATCATGCCGGGAATTTTTCCAAGCACACCATATACATAGGGAAGCAGTTCCCTGGTCCTTTCCTGAACCTTTGAAATAATTCCCATAAATGCGCTCTGTCCCCATGCTACATAGAAAAAATTTTTTAACGGAGGCAGATTAAGCTTTTCAGCGGTCTCACTTTTCCCGTTATGTTCAATTAATGGAAGAATGTCCGCTTCTATGGTTTCTGCTATATTTTCAAGTTCACCTAAGTTGTATCCCGGCGGCGGCAAAAGAATACCGAACAACATTTCACGATTTCCCTGAGGCAAATACTCGGTCTTTGGAAGCAGCGCCCAGGAAAGACCTATTGCCAGAAATACCATGAAAGCAACCAGACCTAAGCGGGCTGACACACGCCCGCACATCCAGTATACGAATTTCGTGATAACATCGACAAAACCCTTGGCAAAACCGGAAAAAATCTGAAATTTTCTCAGCGATGGATCTTTACGCGCAACTTTCCCAAGTATTTTTGCAGAAAGTGTCGGAATTGCTGTAATAGAAATAATCAGGCTCAATACAACAGCGCTGCTGACAGCTATCGCAATATCACGAAACAGTTGACCCGCTTCCTCCTCCACAAAGATGATGGGGAAAAAAACAGCAACAGTGGTCAGAGTGCTTGCCAGAACAGCTCCCCATACCTCAACCGTGCCATCATAGGCGGCCTTTGCACGGGGTTTGCCCATCTCTCTGTGGCGAAATATATTTTCAAAAACCACGATTGAGTTATCAACTACCATTCCAACGGCAAAACTCAAACCAGCCAGGCTGACCACATTAATATTTCTTCCAAAAAGGGTCATAATGAGAAAAGTCCCTATCACGCTTATCGGTATAGCAACCGATACAATAATGGTGCTGGCAAAATTTCTCAAAAACAATAGAAGCACGATAACCGCAAGTGTGCCGCCTAAAAAAATATTCTTCCTTACTATGTTGATGGCGCTGTAGATATAGCCTGTTTCGTCGTATGCCTGAACAATCTCGAGCCCTCTTTCTTTTAATATGCCGTCATTCAGCTCCTTGAGAACTTCCTTAAGCCTTTCCATTACAATCAGGACATTGGAGCCCGGTTCACGAACAGCGTTCATGACTATGGTCGGAACGCCTTCATGCCTTACAACCACGTCCATATCTTGATAACCGAGCTGTACTACGGCGATGTCGCCAACAGTTACGGGACTGTTGTTTACCCTTTTTATTATGACTTTTGAGACATCCTCAACGCTTTTGTATTCTCCGACTGTGCGGGCGATATACCGGCGTTTGCCCTCATCAAAGTTTCCGGCGCTGATATTAGTATTTTCTATATCCAGGACTCGCATTAGCTCCGGAATCGTTATTTTACGCGCAGCAAGCGCTTCCGGATCAACAATTACCTGAAGCTCCCGCTCCTGCCCTCCATAAATGTTTGCGGACGCCATTCCGGCAATCCTTTCAATGCGGGGCTTTACGTGCTTATCGATAAAATCGTATTCCTGTTTCAATGACCCTTTATATCCATCAAGAGAGCGCAATATCATCCACGCTATAGCATTTTCATGCCTCCCTCCCGACTTTATCAACGGCTTTTCAGCGTTGTCCGGATATTTCTTTACCTGATTGAGCTTGTTGGATACCCTGAGCAAGGCTTCATCCGTATCCGTGCCTATCTCGAACATAAGGTTAATATAAGCCATGCCGTCACGGCTTTCACTTTTTATCTCATCGAGCCCCTCTAAGTTCTTAAGCTCTTCTTCCTGAACATCGACAATCTCACGTTCAACCTCCAGAGGACTGGCGCCGTTCCATCTGGTTTCAACGGAAATCTCAGGAAGATCAACATTTGGTGTCAGTTGAATAGGTATTCTGAAAAGTGAAATAAGACCGAAGAGTACAAGAAGTATCACCCCTACAGTAACGGTGACAGGTTTTTTTATGGCAGTATCTACCAGTTTCATGTTTCACATAGGAATTCGCTTCGCTTAATTGTGAATTTAGGGATTTAGGAATTTAGGGATTGAAGGTATTCTACTGATTTTAATTCCTAAATTCCTAAATTCCCCAATTCCTTAATTCCTTAATTCCTTAATCCCCCAATTCCTTAATCCCTCAATCCCTAAATCCCTAAATCCCTAAATTCCTCAATCCTTACGTTCTGACCAGGTCTGAGGCGTTCATTTCCGCGTATCACAACCTGATCCCCGGGTTTCAAATCCCCTTTAACAGCCACATTTCCATCATAATAGCCGATGACTTTTACATATACAGGCATGGCTTTCCCGTCTGTTACAGAAAAAACCAGCCTCTTGTTTCCTTCGACAACTACAGCATCCTTTGGTACAAGGAGAGCGCTCTCCCGGCCCGGCAGGTTAAAGGTAACCATTGCCTCCATCCCGCTTTTGATCTTAAGATCCGGATTTGGAAGGTTTATCCTTACAGGAAAGGTTCTGGAATTTTGATCCCCTTGAGGAAGCACTGCGTAGATCCTGCCCAAAAAAGGATCGTTTGAGATGCTTTTTACAATTATACTGACCTTGCTTTGAGGGGAAAGCATAACCGCATAACGCTCAGGCACATCCACACTTATACGAATCTGGCCGAGATCAAGCATGGCAACCACAGGTCCGCCGCAATTAATCCATTCACCAATCTGGGCATATTCCTTGACAATAAAGCCTGAAAAAGGAGCAAAGACCTCTTTTTGTTTTATCTCATAACAAAGACGTTCTACTTCTGCCTTGCTTTGCAAAAATTCCTGTAAAATGCCATTGTGGTTATACAGAGCTTCATCATATTTCCTTGCAGCGATACTGTCTGTATCTTTAAGTTTGCCAAACCTTGCAAGCTCCTTTTCGGCATTTTGAAGATTTGCTCTGATCTTCTCTCTTGCAGCTATAGCGCCTTTTAGACGAAGCTCCGAATCTGTAGATCTTAACCTTACAAGCAGTTCTCCCTTTTTGACAAAGTCGCCCTCTTTTACAGGATAATACTCCACAACGCCGGATACTTCCGCAGCAACAGTACTGCCGGCTATCGCTTCTGTAGTCCCCACCAAAGATATCCGGCTTGAAACCATCTTTTTCTCTACAATGGCAACCCGAACCGGGACAGGCGACGATACTTTACTTTTGCCGGTATCGCCGGCCAGGGAAGTTGAATACGAAACAAGCAGTGTCAACCATAGGAGCAATAAGTATTTAAAATTAGTCATTGGTCATTGGTCAATGCCATTAACTTAATGGCTGTTCCTTTAAAGTCCCTCTTTGAAGGGGGACTCTCCTGCACCACCATAAGCACTAAGTTATTTTAAAAGATGAACGTCCAACATATTAAAAGATGAACGTCCAACATCGAACATTGAACGTCGAACGTCGAATAATGATGTCGCTCCGCTCCTCAAATTATTCTTTCATCTTTTCCCATTAACCACCTCCGGTTGCCCCGCGTTCCGCGGGGCTGGTTCGCAAGGCTTTTATCAGTTCTTTCATGTCTTGCGGAATAGGTGCTTCAAAGGACATACTGATTTTTGTAGCAGGATGAGTGAATTCAAGTCGCCATGCATGAAGCATCTGTCTTGGAGTTTTAATGTTTTTCAATGCCTTGCGATTAGAATAAACGGAATCGCCCAAAACAGGATGGTTGATTGCACTGCAATGAACTCGAATCTGGTGTGTACGCCCTGTCTTTAAATTAATCTCAAGCAATGTTGCCTCACGAAAACGCTCCACGACCCTCCATAATGTCTCGGCAGAACGCGCTTTTCGACTTGTTGTTGACATCTTCTTTCTATAAATGGGATGTCTGCCGATGGGAAGTGAAATTGTGCCTGAATCAGAGTCTATTTTGCCGTGAACAATTGCCAGATATCTTTTTTTAATCTTTCTTGATTTGAATTGCAATGCCAGGTTATTATGAGCGACCTCGTTTTTTGCGACAACCAGCGTTCCTGATGTATCCTTGTCAAGTCTGTGCACAATTCCAGGCCTTAGTTTTCCTCCTATCCCTTTAAGATCCGGGCAATGATAAAGAAGCCTATTTACCAGAGTTCCTGTATAGTGGCCGGGCGCTGGATGAACAACGAGCCCGGGCTGCTTGTTAATCACTATAAGATGCTCATCTTCGTATATAATATCGATCTCAAGAGGCTCAGGTTCAAACAAAAGCGGTTCAGAAGGCGGAATAAAACCGCATATTTCATCACCTCTCCTTACCCGATATCCCGGCTTTTTTAGCGTTCCATGAACAAGTATCTTTCCGTTGCTGATCAGACTTGCAGAAAGCGACCGTGAACAATCAGAAATGCAGGATGCAACAACACTGTCAAGGCGCTTTCCAGAGTCGGCTTTATCAACAAGAATGGTAAAAGTGCCTTTTTCGGGCATGATTGATGATTGAAGGTATTCTATCCCGCCTGCCATGCATTAAATATGTCCTATCCATTTTGTTCATTATGCCCACAAGAACAAAGCGGCAAAACTAAGTCATGCTAAATAGAGGCATTGCGGGCAGGTAATTTTATAACAAAAAGACAGACCGAAGCGATTCCACAAATCGACAATCATCAATCGACAATCATCAATTTTGACTATGATTAGGTATAGTTCACAAACAGCATGCACAGTTGTTATTGGCTGAAGTTAGAACCATGCCAGGGGAATATTTATTCTGGCTCATCAAATAGAGACTCTATCTTCGACATAATAGTCTCTTCGTTAGTGTTGGCGGCGGTCGAAAGTTCACTTATCAGCAGGGTTGTTGCGGTATCAAAAAGCTTGCGTTCCCCAAAGGACAGATCTTTTGTTATTTTAATAAAATAAAGATCTCTAAACACTTCCGCCACGTCATAAATAGATCCGGTTTTAATTTTGTCCATATATTCCCTGTATCGCCGGTTCCAGGTCTGGTTGTTAATTAGCGACTCTCGGTTCTGCTTAATGACATCGTATACCTTTGGGATTTCTTCTTTACTAATAACATATCTTAACCTGACGGATTCTACATTCCAGATGGGAATCATGATAACCATGCTGTTTTCAAGCACTTTCATGATGTAAAAATCATGCTTCTCATCGTTTATCACTCTGCTTTCGATTGCTTCAATCCGTCCAACCCCGTGTGCAGGGTAAACCGCAAGATCACCAACTTTAAATTTACGAATCTTCTTGGGCTTTGTGATATCTATTTTTTCTCGTTCTCGCATCTTCTCGTATTGTTGAACATAAGTATTTTTGGCATCCTTCACGACAAGTCAAAAGTAGTTTACACTTTGTTGATCTTGTATTTTGGCAGTGAAATTTGAAACTAGAAATTGGAAATTGGAAAAAATACAAAGATGTAAATGCATTACCTAATTTCAAATTTCCAATTTCGACATCGGCATTCAATTCGATAATACACGCTTTTTCGAAAAAAGTGTAAACTAGTAAATGAAGGATGCCAAGGATGCCATATTTTTTAATATAGCATTAATCAATTTGATAATCAACAAAGAAAAATGAACTCGTAAAAAGCTATCAAGTATCAAGCATGATTTTTTTGTTAAAACAGTTCATCGCATATTTTATACCTTTGCAAAGGATTGTTATTATGGCATCCTGAGCTTTTGTGATTATCTGATCCAGATTCTTTTTTTCATTATAACTGAATTCACTGAGGACGTAGTTAGCGACATCAATATCCTTTTCCGAAGATCCAATGGCGTGTCCTATGCCGATACGAAGACGTGAAAAATCGCGTCCGCCTAAAAATTCAATTAATGATTCTACGCCGTTGTGTCCCCCTGACCCTCCTTTTTGTTTTATTCGCAATGTTCCAAAGGCAAGGTCAATATCGTCATGAACAACCAGAATATCCTTGCAGGATATGTTGAAATATTGTTTTATTTTATTAACTGGGGGCCCGCTTCTGTTCATAAAGGCCATTGGTTTGGCGAGGATAACATCGACGCCTTCAATAAAACCGCGGCCTATCAGCGCATTAAACTTTCTTTTGCCAAGCGGGATGGAAAAGGAATCCGCGACTTTATCAAGCACCATAAATCCGCAATTATGACGGGTTCTTATATATGTTTTGCCCGGATTTCCCAGCCCGACTACAAGGGACACTTTCTTTTGGGGCATATTTAACCTTTAGACTCAGACACCTCTTCTTCGGCAGCAGCTTCTTCGGCCTTGGCCTCGGCCTCTTCTTCGACTTCTTCAGGCACAGCTTCTTCTACAGCCTTTGGACTGACTATTGTTAGTACTGTAAAATCAACATCTGCCGGAATTTCAATGTTATCTTTCAGAGGAATGCTTTTAACATGCACGGAATCGCCAATATCAAGGTCGGTAATATCGATTTCAAAGGATTTCGGAATTTCAAGTGGCAGGCATAATACCTCCAGCTCACGCCTTATGATCTGCAATATGCCTCCGAGTTCAACACCTTTTGATTTTCCCTTTGTTACAATAGGTACTTTGATCTTTATCTTACGATTCATGTCAATTTCATAAAAATCCACATGAAGAATATTCCGTCCAACCGGATGCGTTTGCAATTCCTTGATAATGGCGGGTTTAGTGTATGTTTTGCCGTTTTGAACTACAACATTTAATAGAGCCTGACCGCTTTTGCTTTTTTTGAGAGCCTGTTCAAGATCGCTAAGATAAAGTGAAAGCAAGACGGTTTTTTTGCCGTGGCCATAAAGTACCGCAGGTATCTGTTTTTTTTGCCGAAGAGCGCGGGCCTGGCTACTTCCAACAGATGTTCTGATATTTGTTTTAAGTTCAATTAATTCCAAAAAAACCTCCTTAAAAAATCAGTAGTTATTATACAAAAAGAGAGTTAACCGAATCACCTTTATAGCTTCGGATTATCGCTTCTCCAACTAATTGCGCAATAGAAAGCACCTTTATTTTGTTACATGCTTTAGCCTTGCTGTTTAATGGGATCGTATCGGTCACAACAACGCTTTTTAAAGTAGATTTCATGATCCGGTCGATCGCCGGACCGGATAGCACGGGATGTGAGCAGCAGGCATGGATTTCTTTTGCTCCGTTTTTTGCAATAGCATCTGCTGCCTCGGTTAAGGTCCCAGAGGTGTCAACCATATCGTCAAGAATAATTGCCGTCTTTTCAGCGACATCTCCTATTACCGCCATAGCTTTGGCTTTATTGGGAGCCTCTCTGCGCTTGTCAATGACTGCAAGATCGGCATTAAGGCGTTTTGCAAATGCCCTTGCCCTTTCGGCTCCCCCTGCGTCCGGAGAAACAATGACAAGATTGTTTTTAAAATTGGCTTTAATATAATCAAGAGTAACCGGGGCGGCAAAAAGATTATCCACAGGAATGTTAAAAAAACCCTGGATCTGAACAGCATGTAGATCCATTGTAATTATCCTGTTTGCGCCGGCAACCGTCAAAAGATCGGCAACAAGTTTGGCGCCGATGGGAACACGTGGCGCTACCTTTTTATCCTGGCGTGCATAGCCGTAATATGGTATTACTGCTGTTATCCTGCTCGCCGAAGAACGCTTAAAGGCATCTATCATAAGAAGCAGCTCAACAAGGTTATCGTTTACAGGGGAACATGTTGACTGAACCAGAAAGACATCCTTTGATCTTACATTTTCATCAACTTCGATCCGTATTTCTCCATCGCTGAACCTGCCCACTTTAGCTCTACCAAGAGGGACATTAAGATAATCGCATATTTTCTTTGCAAGAGATGGATTTGAATTTCCTGTAAATATTATAAAATCTTCCATTTTACCTGCCATATCAAAAGGTTATAAAAAATTTTGGCTGGGGCGGGAGGAGTCGAACCTCCGACTGCAGGACCCAAACCCCTGTGTCTTACCGCTTGACGACGCCCCAAAATTGGTCGAGTGGTCGAGTAGTCGAGTGGTCGAGTAGTCAAGTCGTTAACCACTCGACCATTTTCCCACTCGACTAAGCTATCATTTCAGCCTGAAACAGCCTCCAGTTATATTTATTTAAAATAGCGTTATAGGCAATTTGGGCTTTGTCAAAATTAGGAAAGATGCCAAATACGGCAGGACCGCTTCCTGACATTAGAGCGCCAATTGCCCCATGGCTTAAAAGAACCTCTTTTGCTTTGTTAACATCAGGACATATTGATGCGGTTACTTCTTCAAGATCATTGCACAAATGTTTTTCAATATCGAACGCCTTTTTTTTAAAAACAATATATTTAAGCTTTTTGTTACATTTTGTCAATTCTAAATTAAGGTTTTTATATATCTCTTTTGTTGAAACAGCAAATTTTGGGCAAACCAACAATATCTGAAACAGCTTAAGCCCTTCGTAAGCTTCCAGCTTTTCGCCGATACCCGAGGCTGTCGCAGGTTTCCCGAAAATAAAAAATGGGATATCAGCCCCGATCGAAAGCCCTATAGAGATTAGCTTATCCTGGGGAAGGGGTCGGCCGTAGTAGCGGTTTAAACCTAAAAGAACACTCGCTGCATTACTGCTTCCACCGCCAAGGCCGGCCGCAACAGGTATCTGTTTTTCAAGCCCGATTTTCACACCTTCGTTCTTATGGACGGTCTTGAAAAAAAGATTTGCTGCTCTTACGGCAAGATTAGTTTCATCTTCAGGCACTTCCGGGTCGCTGCAGGATACAGTTGTATATTTTGCGCCAAAAGAGAGTGAAACCGTGTCGTAAAGACTTATACAGCACATAAGGCTAACCAGATTATGGTAGCCGTCCGGTCTCTTTCCTGTTATATGCAAAAACAGGTTTATTTTTGCCGGAGAAAAAAGTTTCATATCATCCAATCAACGAATCATCCAATTCAGCAATCAACGAATCAACGAATCATCTACTTTATCAGCTTAACAACCAGGAACCCCATGTTTCTCCGCTTAATCAGCATTTCAATGGATTCACCTTTGTTGAGTTTTCCGATCATATCATTATATTCTTTAACTGTTTTGATTTTCTCATGATTGATCTCTTTTATAATATCGCCGGTCTGAACACCTGCTTGAACCCCTTTGCTTCCCGATTCTACGCTGACAACAATGACTCCTTCGGTTTCTGCTATGTTTAATCTTCGAGCTATCTCTGCTGTCAATTTCGAAACATGGATGCCGAGCTCACTCTCTTGTTCTCTCGTTGTTCTCCTTGAGGAAATTCTTGAATCTTCCCTTTTCGCAATTTTAACCTCAAAGGTCTTTTTTTTGCCGTTACGCAATATCTTTATTTTAACTCTCTCTCCAACGCCTGTCTCTGCAATCATGCGGGTAAGGTCTCTTCCTGTCTCGACCTTTTTGCCCTTGACCTCGAAAATAATATCATTTGGTTTGATTCCGGCCTCATCAGCAGGATCACCGGAAAAAACCTCTGAAACCAGCACGCCTTTTCCATCCTCAAGACCATAGTACTCTGCAAGCTCACTGGTAATGTCCTGAATACTCACACCCAGCCAGCCCCTGGTTACCTCTCCGCTGCTTTTGAGCTGATTGACAATTTTCTTTGCAAGGTTTATGGGAATTGCAAACCCTATTCCCTGTCCGCCAGCTATTATAGCCGTGTTTATGCCCACAACCTCGCCCTTCATATTGATAAGAGGCCCTCCACTGTTTCCAGGATTTATTGAAGCATCTGTCTGTATGAAATCATCATAGGGGCCGGACCCTATGACGCGACCTTTAGCACTGACAATTCCTGCAGTAATGGTGTGCTCCAGACCAAAAGGGCTGCCTATCGCCACAACCCACTGACCTACTTTAAGTGCATCGGAATCCCCTAACTTTGCTACAGGAAGATTGCGCCACGACTTGATTTTGATAAGCGCAAGATCCGTGTTGGGATCACGTCCCACAATCTCTGCCTCAAATTCCTTGCCATTATTAAGCTTCACCTTAATCTTGTCCGCGTTTTCAACAACATGATTATTCGTTACAATGTAGCCTTCTTTATCAATGATAAAACCTGATCCAAGACTTCGCTGTTTGAAATCCCGCTGCCGGTCTTCACCGAAAAATTTGTCGAAAAAGTCGTAGAAAGGATCATCTTTGCCAAAAGGGCTTCTGGAAAAATGACGGAACACACGGCCGCCGCCCTTGATAGTCTTAACCGTTCTGATATTGACTACAGAAGGGCTGACCATCTCAGCAAGAGCGCTGAAACTTTCAGGCGCTGTCAGGAAATCTCTCGATTTTGCCTCAGCGTCCGGAACCGGATAAAAACTTGAAACAAGCAAAAGCACAGCCGCCATAAATATAACGGCGGAAAAACTTTTCCCCCCTGATACCTTTTTTATATTTCTAATAAATTTCATAAAAATAATCCTCAATTCCTAAATTCCATCCGCAGATTCCACAGATTTCCGCAGATTATTTAAATATTCTGTTTACCAATCCACTCGACTCGACCATTTTCCCACTCGACCATTTTCCCACTCGACCATTTTCCCACTCGACTACTCGACCGAAGTGCCTGAACCGTTATCCTTTTTCTTTGACATATATTATCCTGAGGTCGTAGAGGATATTTTTTAGCATGTTTTCTTCTTCTGTAGTTAAGTTTCCTTTTGTTTTTTCCTCCATCATGCTCAAAATGTCTATTGTTTGTTTCCCCATTGCCAGGTTTTTAACCTTTTTACCTGAGGCAGGATCTTCAAGAGCGCCAAGGTGCATTAATGCGGATGCATTCAAAGAAATAATAAAAGTGGGAAAATTTATCTCCGGCAGATGAATCTCCGGCTCTTGCTTCTCTTCCGGAGGGGTCTCTTTTTGCGCCTGATCTTTAACCTCCTCTTCGGCAGATTCCTTTTTACCCTCTTTTTTATCCAGCTCTTGATTTCCTTCAGGCTCTTGATTTCCTTCAGCAAAAATCCTGCGGTCTTTAATAATAAAGCCTTTATCTTCTTCTGTCATGCCTGATCTCCTTATATAACCTACGTTAAGCGATTAGCTGTTAGCAATTAGCCGTTGGCTCTTATGAAATATGCATTCGTATAATTATTTATTAATCACCCATCGGGTGAAATGTTGTTATGTAACTTCTCAATAACCTCTGGCAATATTCGGAATTACAGCCGTAGGGGCGGGTTTACCCCGCCCGAATCGACTCGGCAGGCGGCGTAAAGCCGCCCCTACGAGAGGTTTCTCATCACACGACCAACTAATTGACAAAAC
>JAUWQO010000157.1 GCA_030610995.1 Desulfobacterales bacterium | reverse complement strand
AGGCATCCGTCGGATGCGGTCATACCGGATGCAGGCGAATATGCTGATGCATTTGGCCCAAATGCCGAATATGACCCGAATGTGCCCGTGGCCAGACCAAATTTTGATGACTTTACCGGCCCAAAAAGTACCGTAGAGATCGGTACAGACATGGTCATGTGTCTTTCATGCCACAGGCCTCATGGAAGTCCGTATGATGATCTGTTAAGGTGGGACTATGGCGACATGTTAGCCGGCAGCGGTTCTAATACCACAGGCTGCTTTGCCTGCCATACCAAGAAGGATACAGGAAGTTAATCCAGGTTCAACAAATTAAGGATATTATTACCTAAAATGAGCGATTAGCCATTAGCTTTTAGCTATTAGTCAAACTATATCAAGATGTTATTAAATAATAACATTTCACCCGATGGGTGATTAATAAATAATTATACGAATGCATATTTCATAAGAGCCAACAGCTAATTGCTAACAGCTAATCGCTTAACGTAGGTTTTAACCTTTAAGAACGGCCATGGGCTTTAACTTCGCCACCTTTTTTGAAATTCCGGCCCCATGAACCACCTCAATTACCTGCGAAATATCCTTGTACGCATCAGGCATCTCTTCTGCAAGGGTGGATCTGCCGGTCCATCTGGCAAGTATCCCTTTGTCTTCCAGTTCACGCTGTATCGACCTGCCTTTGCTGGCTTTTTTTGCTGCCTTTCTGCTCAGAACGCGTCCGGCTCCATGGCATGTCGAGCCAAAGGTTTCTTCCATGGCCTTTTGTGTTCCCACAAGAACATAAGAGGCTGTTCCCATATCGCCCGGGATAATCACAGGCTGCCCCACAGAGCGATACGCATCACATAAGGATTCACTCCCCGGCGGAAAAGATCTTGTAGCCCCTTTCCTGTGAACACATGCCAACCGCTTTTCCCCATCTATGATATGAACCTCTTTTTTTGCTATGTTATGGCAAACGTCATATACTAAATTCATGGCGAGCTCATTCGGTCCGATGCTGAGCGTTTTTGAAAACACCTCGCGCGCCCTGTGCATTAAAATCTGCCTGTTGGCCCAGGCATAATTTGCGGCGCATGCCATTGCATTGAAATAGTTCATACCCTCTTTTGATTGAATCATTGCGCAGGAAAGCTGCCTGTCAGGTATGTTAAAGCCGAGTTTATTAATATGTTTTGCCATTGCAGCCAGAAAATCATCGCAGACCTGGTATCCGAACCCCCTTGAACCTGAATGGAGCATCAGTGTAACCTGCCCCTCAAAAAGCCCGAATATGCGGGCCGCATTTTGATCGTAAACAGTTTCGACTACACCTATTTCAACAAAATGATTCCCTGAACCCAGAGTGCCAAGCTGCTTTTTTCCTCTTTCCATGGCTCTTTTGCTGATCATATCCGGGTCGGCATTCGGCATGCAACCATTGTCTTCCGTATGTTCTATATCTGAATCAGTCCCAAGACCCTGACTAACAGCCCATCTGGCGCCCTGTTTAAGAACCTTTATTTCTTCCGCCAACGACAGCTTTATTGAGCCTGTTTTGCCTACACCGGATGGAATATTTTGAAAAAGGGCATTGATAAGCTCCTTAAGTCTTGGCCTGACATCCTTTTCAACAAGGGATGTGGTTGCCAGGCGGACGCCGCAGTTTATATCATAGCCGACTCCGCCCGGGGATATGATGCCGGATTCCCAGTCAAAAGCTGCAACGCCGCCTATAGGAAACCCATAACCCCAATGCATGTCGGGCATTGCAAGCGATGCCTTAATAATTCCGGGAAGGGTTGCGACATTTGCTACCTGCTTTAAGGGCTCTTCCTGATTCGAATCTTTCAGCATGGAAGCGCTCGTATAAATAATGCCGGGCACGCGCATAGCCCCTGTTCTGGGAAGTTCCCACCTGTAATCATCTATTTTTTTTAATTCCATATCCCTGACCCCTTTGGATTTATGATTGTTGATTGATGATTGATGGAATCGCTGAGTTTATGCTGAGGAACCGAAGTGCTCTATCTTTTCAATCGACAATCATAAATCAACAATCATAAATCCTTATATATCAAATATTATCTGCGATATCCAGCGCCCGTCGGGCAGGCTTTTAACCTGAATCTGATGATAGGTTACAGCCTTTATCTCATTTTTTATAATATGGCGATCAGGCTCATAAGTATCATACATTACCTTTGCCGACAGCTCGTATTCTGAAAGGGATAAAATTCGTGCCCTCTTAACAAGTTTTTCCTCACCCGTCCATAGATATAAAACCTCCCTCAGCCAGTTTACCATAAGATCGGGCCGGTCGCTTCCTGTAACGTGAACATCGTATTCATTTAAGCCTTTTAAGCTGTTGATATCGGTAATCTGGTCAATCATTGCATGAGCGGCATCGGCAAACAGAGTCTTTAGGTCGGATGCAAAAATTTGTAATCCAAAATCGGCAGTATGATCGATTATCCGGTATTTCATATTTTTTAGACTTTTTTGATCAGCTTAACAAGATCAAAATTTTTCGACCTGTGCGGTTAATCCTCTCAAATCCCCTCTAATAAGAGGGGTGGACGCGAAGCGGACGGGGTGTGTAAAAAAGATAGAGAAAAAATAAGAGTATATTACAATTCGGATCAAAAAACTTGATAAAACATTCCGAAACAGTAGCACATTATCCGAAGCGCAGATGTAGCAGCATATCATATGAACACACCCCTAAATCCCCTCTTATTAGAGGGGACTTGAACAATTATCTAACCGCACAGGATCAAAATTCTTTACCTAACTTAAACAACTGATTTAAAATGCGAATATCGAATATCGAACAAGGAATGTCGAATTATGAAGTTTTTTCCTTCGACATTTCGCGGTTCATTATTCTGCGGTTCAAAATCTCTAAATCCCTAAATCTTTGCTACAGAAACACACGGACAAAACAACATAATCTTTTTTTCGCGAAGCGATGACTATTTTCATTCGATGTTGGACGTTCAATGTTCGATGTTCGTTTTTTAATCCGTTCGATGTTCATCTTTTTCAAATAATAATCTCTCCCGTCCTTTCAGTATGGTATCCCCCAAGGGCTTTAACAGCCTTTTTAAATTCTTGCGAATTTATTGTTTCAAGCAGGATTTGAATATTTTCCGACTCAAAATATTCTTCCGGAATGACAAGGTCGTATTCTTCTGTGACAACAGGTATAAAATCAAGGTTAAGAGCCTTTGCGGCAGCGTAGATGCCGAGACCTACATCAACTGTCCCGCTTAGCACAGCTACAGCTACGGACATATGGGTAAACTCCTCATTTTCATATCCTTTTATTGCTCCCGGATCTATGCCAAGCCCTTTAAGGCTGTAATCGAGAAGAATTCTTGTGCCTGATCCAGCCTGCCTGTTCATCATCGTAATATCTTCTCGGGCAAGATCTTCTATCCCCTTAATTTGCTTTGGATTGCCCGTAGGAACGATCAGGCCCTGGTCTCGAAACACAAGATTTACCAGCTTGATGCTCCTGCCCGGCAGGTATTTTTTTATATATGATATGTTGTAAGAACCGTCTTTTTCGTCAAGAAGGTGGGAGCCGGCCATGTGACAGACGCCTTTTTTGATGGCCATGAGTCCGCCCATGCTGCCGACATGGCTTGATGAAATGGTAAGATTGCTGTGGCCTGCCTTTATCCGGTCGGCCAGCAGGTCAAGTGTGTTGTCATGGCTTCCAACAATAACGATGGTATTGTTTATAGAAGAAAGCGGACGAAGAAGTTCGGCAATGACCGGTTCATGATCTTTCAGTCCTTCAACATGGTTTGGAATCCTGATGATTCCGTCTGCCTCGGTTATTGTTGTAATGCAACCCGCGCCTCGGGGCAGTTGTGTGGCAACGATCCTGTCGCCGACTTTCCCTAATTTAACCCGCACAAACTCTTCCACCCCTAACTTTGATGCGATTTTTCTTGTGGGCTCCACCTGAACCACAGGCCTTTCCTTTTCCGGCTGTCCTAACATCATGCATAACAACGGAGCGACAAACTGCTCAAATGCGACTATTGCCGATACCGGGTATCCTGGAATACCAAAGACTGGTTTGTCATTTATTGCTCCAATAATGACCGGTTTGCCGGGCATTATGGTTACTCCGTGGATCAGGACTTCACCCAGATCAATAATTACACCCTTTGTATAATCCTCGGATCCGGCCGACGATCCGCCGACAGTAAGTATCATGTTAAAATCGCTATGCACGGCATTATAAACAGCATCCTTTATTTTCTTGTGATCATCCATCACCATTTCATGTCGCACATACACGCCGCCGAATGACTCAACAAGCTTTCCAAGCACAAATGAATTTGTTTCAAGTATCTGGCCGGGCTCAAGCTTTTCAAGTGAGGCCGTGCGCCAGTCAACGAGTTCAGAACCTGTTGGAATAATCAATACCTTCGGCTTTTGTCTAACCGAGACCGAAAATATTCCACCGGAGAGAAGGGCTCCGACGCAATATGGTGTGATAACATGATTATGTGGGAACAAAAGCTCTGTTGCCACAATGTCTTCACCCATCTTTCGCACATACTGCCATGGAAAGGCCGGAGCCTCTATTTCAATACGGTTTTCATCTATAATATTGATATGTTCTATCATAATAACTGCATTGTAACCTTCCGGAATCACATGGCCGGTGTTGATATAAAAGGCATCCTTGCCAATGATAAGCTCCTTTGGTTTTGTTTCGCTGGCGCCGAATGTGGATTCGGCTTTGACCACTATGCCGTCCATTGCAGCGGCATGAAAGTTTGGAGATGAAAGCCTGGCCGTAACCGGCTTGGAAAGAACCCGGCCAACAGCATCCGGAACCGGAATTGTCTCGCTTGCAAGCGCTTTGGCCAAAGGAAACCGATTAAAAAGGATTTCCTTAGCCTCTGTCAGAGTTTTCATTTTCAAATAAACATTACGATTGGATGTCATTTTTTTATTTTCCTTATAGTGGAATAACCGAAACCTTGCTTCCCTTGTCGAGTCCTTCGCTATTTATCCCTATCTCGATAATGCCGTCTGCTTTTACCATTGTATTTATCAGGCCGGCCTTGCCTAAAATAGGTTCCGCCCACAGCAGGCCATCCTTTTCAATAAGCCGTATCCGGACGTAATCTATCCGTCCCTGGGCAGATGATAGGCTTCTGCTCAACAGGGCTGGGATTTTTTCTTTTATTTTGTGCTGGCCGGAAAGACCTCCGATCTTTTCAACAAATGGCCGGACAACTACTTCAAATACAATCATGGCCGAGACAACATGCCCCGGCAAACCCCAGAACGGCTTGTTCCCGGCCTTGGCAAGAATGGTCGGTTTTCCCGGACTGATCGAGACTCCATGAGCAAGTATTTTTGAGTCAGGCAGGGAGGATAGGACATCGATGGTAAAGTCGCGCGCGCCAACAGAGCTGCCGCCTGAAATCAGCGCCATATCTGATTGAGCGAGCGCCTGAGAGCATTTGCTGAAAAGATCGTCAAAATTATCCTGAACAATGCCAAAAGGAAGCGGAATCCCGCCGGCTTTTTGCACCAAACCCGACAGGGTATAGGTGTTTATATTACGAATTTGGCCAGGGCCGGGAGTATCATTTACCTCTACAACTTCGTCTCCGGTAGAAATTATTCCGATTACCGGTTTTTTATACACCTTTACCCTTTCTTTGCCAAAGGCTGCAAGAAGGCCGGTTTCCTGAGGCCTGAGTTTTTGGCCGCAAGAGAGTATGATCTCCCCCTTTTTTATATCTTCGCCGACCTCTATAACATACTGGCCTGGCGCAACACTTCGGTATGCCTCGATTGTGGTATCGTCTATTGCCTCGGTATGCTCGATCATTACAACGCTGTCTGCGCCGTCAGGCAGCATGCCGCCTGTTGAGATTTTGGCTGCTTCACCCGGACCTATTGAAAAGGTTGGGCGGGTGCCCATGGTTACACGACCTTTTACGGTTAAATATGCTGGGCTTCCTTCTGAAGCCCCGAAAGTGGACTGGCCGCGCACAGCATATCCGTCTCTCGTTGATCTTATAAAATCCGGCAGATTAACATCTGAAATAATGTCGACAGCAAGGACTCTTTCAAAAGTTTCATGCAAATCGATTTCTTCGGTTTCAACTGGTAAAAAATCATCAGCATATTTTATGACCTGTTTTAAATTCGTTACTTTAAAAAACTCTTTCATAATGTTATATAGTGTCTGAACGAAAACCCCTCTTTTTGTCATTTCGACCGAAGGGAGAAATCTTGTAGTCGTTTACGGCTTGAAACTTGAAATTGGAAAGTAGAAATTTGGGAGAGATGAAACTATACACAAAATTGAATGCGTTTATCA
>JAUWQO010000081.1 GCA_030610995.1 Desulfobacterales bacterium | reverse complement strand
TGCGGTCGATCTTGTTAATCACCACCAGCATGATCAATCCGGCTTCCAGGGCTTTTTTCAAAACAAACCGGGTTTGGGGCAGGGGGCCTTCCGAAGCATCCACCAGCAAAATAGCGCCGTCCACCATGGCCAGGGCCCGTTCCACTTCCCCGCCAAAATCCGCATGGCCCGGGGTATCCAGGATGTTGATCTTGGTATCTTTCCACATGACAGAGCAGTTCTTGGCCGCAATGGTAATGCCCCGCTCCCGCTCCAGATCCATGCTGTCCATGATCCGCTCATCCATTTCCTTGCCTTCCCGGAACAGACCGCTTTGGCGGAACATGGCATCCACCAGGGTGGTCTTGCCATGATCGACGTGGGCGATGATAGCAATATTTCTCAATTTTTGATTTTGTTGTTTGGTCATAATAAATATAAAGCCTCTCTGAGTTTATTCATCCATTTCATGAATGAATGGCCAAATGAAAATCAATAAAAAAACCACTCAAGACTCCGAGCGGTAACACGAAAAACATAGGGGTCAGATCTTTTGATTTTCATGCTTCAACTCTGCTTTGTCAAGAATGAAAACCTAACCCCTATGTTTTTTTCGATGGAGCAGTAATATCAGAAATGTATGAGATCCGAAGGAAAGGGAAGATTCTGAGTGGATGGATCTATTTTAAATGCCTCATGCGCCAGTTCCGGCAATTTACCCCTCCTCTGCTTCGCCTTGAGATTGATAATAATTCCTTGCCTCCTCGAAGGTACCTTATGGCGTTGACCGCCAATGGCACAGGCTTTGGGGGCATTTTTAACCTGACACCCAAAGCAAGCCTTGATGATGGCTTACTTGATATCCTGTTGGTGGAGGCTATTCCCAAACATACCTTTCTCCTCAATGTTCCCAGGGCCATTATGGGGAAACACCTGAGCCTCAGACAGGTATCTTATTATATGTCCAAGAGAGTTACCATAAAATCAGACAATCCGGTTCCGTACCATATCGATGGAGAATCTTATTATAATAATCAATTTTCTATCAGACTTCTTCCCAAGGCCTTAAAAATAGTAGCTCCTTACCCTAAGTCATTAGTGTCCGGTTAAGTCCCAAAAAATAGGAACAATATGAATCCGGCCTACAGCAAATACTTGTTAGCAGCAGATGTAATCTTGTTGATACATTTCCTTTTTGTCGCCTTTGTTGTTCTTGGGTTTATATTTATCTGGATCGGATATTTTACAAAACGGAAATTCGCGAGAAATGCAAAATTTCGTATCTGTCACATCTTGGCGATGGGCATTGTTCTCTGCGAATCTTTGGTTGGCATGATTTGCCCACTCACCGAATGGGAAAACAATTTGAGAGTAAGAGGAGGCCAGGATCAGGTATATCAAACAAGTTTCATGAAGGAGTGGATTCACAAAATCATGTTTTTTGATTTCAGTGAACTAACATTTGTGATCGTGTACTCACTTTTTTTTGCAGTCATTTTGTTAACCTTCTGGGTGATTCCTCTGGATTTAAGAAAATCTTAGGGACACCCAGGAATAAATGAGTAACTCATCCTAACACGTCTTCATTACGTAAGAATTTATTGACGCTGGCAATATAGGTTTGGGTTTCTCGAGGCAACCTCTCCGGATGCCTTTCGACATTCCCCATCCCCCAATTATAAGCCGCCAGAGCAAGGGTAACATTACTATCATACCGGTCCAGCAAGCTTTTCAAATATCGGGTCCCTGCCATGATATTTTCAACAGGATCATAGGAATTTTTGACACCCAGTTCCTTGGCTGTCTCCGGCATAAGCTGCATTAGGCCCATTGCTCCTTTAGACGAAGTACTATCAACATCAAAATCACTTTCAGCCTTTACCACCGCCTTTATTAAGTCCGGGTCAACATCATAAGTTTTTGAAGCATGCGTAATGATATTTTCAATTTCAGCTCGTGATGGCGCCTTTTGCATTTCCGGTTGCATTTCCGGAGAGGCCTGTTGGAATTTTGACGCATGGAATTTCATTTGCCGATCTACTCCACAAATATTCATCCAATCGAGCTTAAATCCATCCAGGGTACTATTTTCATCAAACTCAGAAAGTGCGAGAAGCAAGCACTCATTCATACGCATCTGAATAATCTCATATAGTTTTTGTGCTTGATCCTGGTCTAAAGGCAACGCCTTATGAGGATAATCGCCAACGGAGTCAATCCTCTCGATGCTATCTTTCAGCAGCCTGTTAAATGGGCATGGACCTTTGTCCATGTTCGGAACTGCTTTATTTGAACTCTGCGTTTGATGGTTCAGCACAGAACGGTAAGCTTCTAGGCTGATATGAAATGGTATTTTCATAACCTTAATTCCTTTTTATCGCATTTCATTTGTATTCTATTCAAATTATTCAAACTTCGTGCCAATTACACCCAACAGACGCAATTTTTACCTCAATTAAGCATAAATAAAACGATGATTAAAGGACAGGGAACCTCTATTGGATTATTGGTTTACAGTAGTTTTTTGAGTAAAAGCCCATCTTGCTGAATATTCTTTACGTTTCTTCAGCTTTCTGCCATAATTTTTAAATTAGATGTGCATACCTCCTTTGGAGAAAAGATGAAACAAAACAGGTCGCTTTCTATGGTCCATGAAATCATGACTGAATTTGCCAATCTGACCGGGCTTTCACCGGCCAGAAAGGCTCCACGGCGCTACTTGTGGACCGACGCTTTTGCTGTGTGCAACTTCTTGGATCTCTATCTTCAAACGAGTGATGACAAATACAAGAATCTCGCGTTATTGCTGGTAGATCAGGTTCATAACATACTCGGCCGCTATCGTGATAACGACTCACGAACCGGTTGGATCAGTGGCCTCGATGAGCAGGAAGGCAAAATGCATCCTACGAAGGGTGGTTTGAGGATCGGTAAGAATATGAACGAACGGAGCCCTTCTGATCCCTTTGACGAAAATTTGGAATGGGATCGTGATGGGCAATACTACCATTACCTAACGAAATGGATGCACGCTCTCAATCGTATGAGCCGAGTCACTACAGATACAACCTACAACACGTGGGCTATAGAGCTTGCTAAAACGGCCCACGCTAAGTTTACCTATGTTCCTTCTTTCGGAGGTCAGAAATGCATATACTGGAAAATGAGCATAGACCTCTCCCGTCCTCTCGTACAATCCATGGGACAGCACGATCCTCTCGACGGATTCATCACATACACTCAACTTCAGATGTGTGTAGCTGACGATTCGGAAAAATCACTGTATCCAGATCTCAACGAGGAGATCACCGACATGGCCAATATTTGCAAAGCAAAAAGCTGGGGCACAGATGACCCACTCGGCATCGGCGGTCTTTTATGTGACGCTTACAAAGTGGCGCAAATGATTGTTAGCGGTTATTTTGAACAGACTGACCTGCTGGAGACTTTGTTGGATTCTTCCCTAATGGGGCTGGAATCCTTCGTGAGAATGAATCCCTTGAAGCTTCCTGTTGATTACCGTCTTGCATTTCGTGAACTCGGACTGTCCATTGGAATGCGGGCGGTTCAAAAGCTACATGGATTAATTGAGGAAAAACCGGGCTTTTTCAAGGAGAGTCTTCCATTACGTAAGCGCATTGAGATGTTGATGCAATACACGCCGTTGATTGAAATAATTGAGAACTTTTGGCTCGAACGCACTAGCAGAGAAGCAAAAAGCTGGATGGACCATCGTGATATCAATATGGTAATGTTGGCGACAAGCTTGGCCCCTGATGGATTTTTGACACTCTGAATGAGTTACGCACAACCAGTGTTTTTCAGGTTTTTCCAAATTTTTCAACCAGCTTTCTATAGCCCCATTAAGCTTTGCTTGCCCCGAGTTTATCAAGCATGCTAAGGATAGTATTTGAAATACACAAAAGAGGTGCTTTATGATTGTAACTATAACCTTAAATCCCGCTTTTGATCATCTTTTATTTCTTCCCGAGATCTCTCTTGGAAAACTAAATCGAGCTATATCGACCTTGAGAATGCCTGGAGGGAAGGGTATTAATGTTGCCAGCTCCCTGGCGGTCCTGGGAGAGGAAGTTGTAACCACTGGTTTTTTAGGTGGGCAGGGCAGCCGCACGTTCGAGGGATCTTTAAGAAAGATCGGGGTAACCACCAGCTTTACTTACATAGACCAGGAGATTAGAACTGACTTTTATATTATTGAGGAGAAAGAAAACAGACAGTCCCTACTTATAGAAGAAGGAGTCTCTATAGAGCGACGCTATCTCAATAGCTTCAAAGCAAATTTCGAAAGACTCCTTCCATCCGCGAAACTCGTAGAAATCGGGGGAAGCCTGCCCAAAGGAACTACCCCGGACTTTATTAAGGAACTTATTCTTTCCGCTAATAAAAAGAAAGTAAAAGTAGTTCTCAATCTTCGAGAATCGATTCTCAAAGAATGCCTGGACAGCGCTTCCCTTTTTATTGTTTGTCCGGACGTGAGAGAAACTTGTTGCGTCTTTGGAGAAGATCTACGTAATTCGGCATCGCGCCCCAAAGCAGCACAAGAGCTACTTAATAAGGGAGCGGAAATTGTCATATTAAAGTACGGGGATTTAGGCTATTTTGTAGCCAAAAAGGATGAAGTCTGGGAAGGAGAAGTTGAAGTTGGAGGATCTAATGTCATCATGTTAGGAGTTCGAGATGGACTGCTCGCCGGCTTTATTCATAATTACATAAAGACAAATAATATTGGCGAAGCCCTCAAATTTGGTCTGGGGGCTGCACTTTCCACATCACGGAGCAAGATGAACTACCTAAATTCTAAGGAACAAGCTGAAGAGCTTTGTCTCATGGCAAATGTAAGGAAGATTGCTTAAGATGAAAAAAGTAAAAGACTTTATAACAAGAGACCTGACTTCAGTTATGGAAGATACCCCGCTTAAAGAAGTGGCGGAATTACTTTCTCTCCGCGAGCTTATCGGCATCCCGGTGGTAAATCGAGAAAACGAGGTTACGGGTTGGATATCAGAAACAGATATTATTGCCTCCATCTTCCCTGAGAAAGTAAAAATCGAAAACCCGGATATGATTCACCTTATGAACCTCTCTCAAGTCGTTAAGAAGCTGACCCAGGTCGGTCAGGCAATGGTTAGGGATTATATGATCAGGAATGTATATCGCGTCAAGGAAGACACTCCTGCGTCCGACGTGGTCGAGTTAATGCTTCATAAAGACTTCAAACGCGTGCCGGTTGTCAGAGATAAACGCCTGGTAGGCGTGGTCGACAGGTCAAGCTTATCCCGCATATTATTAGAAGAGGGTTCTATTGATTAGCCATGTGGATTAACCAGCTTTTAACATTGTTTAAACAGGATATCTTCCTTTTAGCTTCCGGCCTCCTTATAATAGGGTTTATTTTCGGCCGGCTGATAAACATGGTCAGACTTCCCAGAGTTACAGGTTATATTATAGCCGGCATCATTTTTGGCCCTTCTCTATTAAACATATTTAGTGAAAATTACCTGACTCAATTTGATTTTATCCCTCAGCTTGCCCTGGGGATCATCGCCTTAGTCATTGGAGCCGGATTAAGCTTTGATCTTGTAAAAAGGCTTGGTTTTCGTTTTATCTTCATTGGCATTTCAGAGGCACTGGGAGCGTTTCTCCTGGTTCTTGTTTTTCTTTATCTTTTTAAGATGCCTCTGGGCGCTGCTCTCCCATTGGCCGCTATCGCCAGCGCAACCGCACCTGCAGCTACAGTTGCGGTTATAAGAGAATACCATGCTCAGGGCCCTTTAACTGACACGACTCTATCTGTGGTTGCTATGGACGATGCGATTGCCATCATTCTCTTCGGCCTGGTTTTGACTATTGATCTTAAGCAGCTATCAACTTTTGGCGAGACTGCTCTTCAATCGTTATCCGCCTCTTTCGTGGAGATTTTGGTAGCGCTCGTCATCGGAGTTATACTGGGTCTGGCAGCCCACTTTCTTATTAAGATCGCCAAAGAAGTTACTGACAGTCTTATTATTATTCTGGGGATAGTTTTGTTGGGAATCGGATTAGCCTCTATCTCGCATACTTCGGCTCTTCTGACTAATATGTTTTTGGGTTTAACCCTTATCAATGTTTCCTCAAGAAACAGAGATATTGTTGCTAATCTGGAGAAGCTGACCCCGCCCATCTATTGCTTTTTCTTTGTGTTGGCCGGCGCGCACTTGAATCTAAAAGTATTTACAACCGTGGGACCGGCCATGATTACTTGGGGGATTATTTTTGTATTAGCGCGCATTATAGGAAAAATCGTTGGAGCTTATGTGGGAGGGGCGCTTACCGGCGCGTCTGAAGCCATCAGGAAATATCTGGGATTGACTTTGATCCCTCAAGCTGGTGTTGCTATTGGTCTAACCCTTTTAATCACCCAGGATTCCAGCTACTTTGAATTCCGATCAGTCATCTTGAATATCACTTTAATTGCGGTAGCTTTTAATGAGATAGTTGGTCCAGTCTGCACAAAATTTGCTCTCTTTAAGGCAAAAGAAGTTACAGTGGAGGAATAAATAAGTAACCCATTCAAGCACGTCTTCATTCTTGACAAAATAATATTATATCCTGCTAACATCCACTCCAACCAGCAAAAAGCCCGCTTTGTTGAATATTCTTTACGTTTCTTCTGAACACGAAGCTAAAAGCAGCCCGCCTAACAACAACACGAAACCAAGGCACACCAGAGCTTTTTTTATAACACCTCCCTTAGTTTGCAAAAAATGTGAAAGTTTAGTAAATGTAACCCATGAAATTCTGTTTCATTATAAACCCAAAATCAGGAAAGGAAAGGTTGAAATATTTATAGTGGAGACCTCCTTTTTTTATAAGTTGATTATGAGAAATGCCGGCTAAATTGAAAATTGAGAGCTTTACCCAACTTTTTACATGCTACAATACAGTCTCCGCAGTTATTACATTCCGTTTCCAATAAATTGTTCAGAGTTCTGGGATCAAGGCTAAGAGAACAGGCTTTTTGACATGGATTATTATTTTTATTACCGATGCATTTTTCTTTGCGGTAACCTACTTTAAGATGAAAGGGATTGAGGAGTTTGGCTATAACGAGGAGAAAAGATTGAGGACATATATACCGGCACCATAGACGGTTGCGGGATATAAATTCTGCAAACAGAATTACAGCAACAAATAACACCGCAAAAGATATATGTTTCTGGATAAATAAGTATTGAAAAATCTGAGAATACCATAAAGGCATGGAAAGCTGGTTAATGATAGGTCTTGTACAAAATAAGAAAAAAAATATTAATCCTAATGATAGAATATATATCTTGATTTTAAATCCACTAATTTGAAAATTTAATTTCTTAAAAGTATTAGGTAAAACACGTTTAGCCAGTCCGTGGACTAATTCTGAGAGCAGACCAAAAGGACAGATCCATGAACAAAATATAGTGCCAAAGCACATGGCTATGATTAGAATTATTCCAGCGCTCATCAGAAGTCTGGGCGAAAAGTATTGGTTTTTTAGAGTTACCTGAAGAACAGCAAGAGGATCTGACAGAGTCAGGTCACCAATATGAATATTCAAGAAATTGCCCCAGATAAAAGTAAAACCTAATTGATTCAACAATGGAAGTATGATGAATGTTATTGCCACAGTAATTTGTATAATGCGGCGATATGTCTGGATAGAGTGACGTTTCATATTATTAAACAGAAAAGGGATGGTCTAAAACGTCCCGAGATATAATTAAAAGTTGTGCTTATGAGATTAGGTGGTGTATCCTCCGGGTGATTGTTTTGCGGTAATAACTTAATTGAACTAAAAAATCCAGAACCATTTATAGATGACCCTATTACTGAAATATTACGCAATGGAGCCCCGCTAAAAGCGGGGCTGAGGCATTAGAGACAGAAATCGAAAGCTTTTTATCACAGTATGCCGATCTTAAAGATGATCAGTGGACTTCGGGGGCACCCTTTACATTTACAGATTTGAAATTATGATTCTTTTGCGCGTTAAGAAAAAAAGTCTGTTGTGCTATTGGGCGGTAAGAGACCTTGGTGTTGGTATGTCTCAAATAGCAGGATTCTTCAATCTCTCATTGGCAGGGGTGAGTCAGTCGGTAAAGCGTTGTGCAAAGGTCTCAACATCGAGATGGTTCGCCGGCATGCAGACTGCGTGAATAATCCGGGTTAGACAAACGGAATATTCATCTGACACGTCGATATCCCTGCTGCCGGCTTATAACAGTGCATGGTATAATCCTTTACCATTCGGTCAGCGCTAAATCGCCAGCCGAGAGTGCACATGGCCTGCTTCATTCGACGGACCCAATCGCGGGGCAGACCATATGCATCTTGTTTATAATATAATGGAATGATTTCTTCTTCGAGGGCTTTAAAGATAGCCTGTCTGTCGTGGGCATCCCGTATGTCGTTGTTCTCGTTTCTGGAGCCTCCGATGGCAAATCCATTGGTGCCGTCATATCCTTCAGGCCACCACCCGTCGAGGATAGAAAGATTCAACCCTCCATTCAAGGCCACTTTCATCCCACTGGTACCGCAGGCCTCATACCCCTGACTGGGGGTGTTCAGCCAGAGATCGACCCCTTGTACCAGGTGGCGACATACATTAATGTCGTAATCTTCAATAAAGACTACTTTCCCGGCAACACGCGGTTCAGTTGCGAATTGATACACTCGTTTGACGAGATCCTTCCCAATATTGTCTCTGGGATGCGCCTTTCCGGAAAAGATAATCTGAACCGGGCGTTCCGGATCGGAAAGTATTTTCCAAAGCCTGTCGGGATCGTCCAACAAGAGGCTGGCCCTTTTATATCCTGCGAACCGTCGTGCAAAACCAATGGTCAACGCACGTGGATCCAAAACCGAATTTTTTGGGTGGGCACGGTGCGGGAGTCTTGGTAAGAATTCGAGTTGCCGGGTCTTGAGAAGAAGGACCGTATTCCAGAGCTCTTCATCCGGTATGGAGTGGATATGGAGCCAGATCTCTTCCTCGCCGATACGTTGTTCCCAATCCGGAGGAAAATACTGGTGAAAAAGCTGTCTCATGGATGGTGCCAGCCAGCCTAATACATTGATTCCATTTGTAATATGTCCGATAGGTACCTGCTGGGGAGAACGGTCGGGCCACAACTTACACCACATCTGGCGGCTGACCTTACCATGAATGGAAGAAACAGCATTCGATTTGCTGGCTGTTTTGAGAGCAAGGGCTGTCATACAAAACGGCTCATTTCTATTTCCCGGATGAACCCTTCCGAGATCCATAAATTGTTCGTGCGTGAGACCGAGGGATTTACTGTATTGCCGGGCCATTCTTCCGATCAGGTCTGATGAAAAGCGGTCGTGGCTTGTAGGGACCGGCGTATGCGTAGTAAATACCGTGCGGGATCCTGCCTGTTTTTTAGCATCTTCAAAGGGGATACCGTGTTCTTCCATCAGATAGCGTGCATATTCGAGTGGAGCAAACGCGCAGTGTCCCTCATTTAGGTGGATAACCCCGGGCTTGATTCCAAGACGCAGCAGCAACTTCATTCCACCGATTCCCAAGATCATCTCCTGTGATAGCCGTACTGCTTCGTCGCCGCCGTAAAGCCGCCGGCCCAATTCTTGTATCCCTATTTTCCGAAACGCTCTTTCCATGTCGAGAAAATAGAGCGGCACCCTCCCGAGATGAGTAGTCCATGCCCCTATCTGCACTGTGTCGCCCTGAATGGGGAGATCAATGGTCAGGGGTTGACCATCTTTGTCTTTAACACGGACAAGGGGGAGATCTTCGGGATCGAATAGTTCATGGTCTGCAATCTGGTCTCCTGTTTCAGCAATCCTTTGACGAAAATATCCCTCACGATAGAAGAGGCTTACACCGACCATAGGGATTCCTAAATCAGAAGCGCTTTTCAAGTGATCTCCGGCTAATACCCCAAGTCCTCCGGAATAAAGAGGTAGGGATTCATGGATGCCGAATTCAGCACAAAAATAGGCAACAGGCCGTGCGCGTAACGGTCCCGCATTCAAGCACCCCCAGGTGGATGGGGCCTCCATATAGCGATTAAGGTCAGAAAAGACCCTGTGGAATTTGATACATAGTGATGGGTCCTTGCACAATTCTTTCAGACGCTCTTTGCCAAGTTGTTTGAGAAAGGCAATGGGTGAGTGCCTGCTTTCGCGCCAAAGCTTGGGATCGATGCTACGCCACACATCAACGGCCTCCGGGTGCCAGGTCCACCAGAGATTACGGGCCAATTCCAACATCCTTTGTTCTAACCGTTCTCCTTCGTTCATCTGTTTAACCCTCAATCCTTAGCTTTCATCAAAAGCCACTGTTTTTTTCCTGCTTTTGTTCCCCACTTAGGAATCAAAAGTACATATTTTCCTTTGAGCCTCTTACCCTTGAGGTGAAATACAATCTTGTCTTCCTTTTTGCTTTCCAGTTCATATGTCCCGCTGTCCCAGATTTTAACGGTACCCTTCCCGTATCCCTCTTCTATAACACCTTCGAAACCCATATATTCAACAGCATGATCTTCTACCTGAACGGCCAACCGCTTTTCGCCTACTTTTTCTGGTGGGATTTTCGGCACTGCCCACGATTTTGCCACGCCGTTCATCTCAAGGCGGAAATCATAGTGAAGGTGAGATGCGTCGTGTTTTTGTATTACGAATTTAAGAGGCACTATTACATTCCTTTATCTGCAAGTCTTTCAGCGAGTTCGAGGTACAAATCTTGTATCCGTTCTTCAAACTTTTTCCCTGTAAAATCTTTAGAAGATCTCCAAGGATGCCACCAACCAATCTCGTTAAGGTGGTCGGCGTCAAATTTTTTTATAAAGAACTCATCCCTCCATTTAGCAGATTTTAATGACACAAGCCCATCATTTTTTCCTTCTTCTCGGTAGATAAGAGAATGAGAAAACCTGAATACAGGGAATACCTGGCCATACGGGACCGTACCAGCAACTGTTTGATAAAGTATTCTATTCTCACGTTCAAAACCCCATGTGACGGGCATCGAGCCCCCCCATGCTGAGGCCGATAATATGTACCTTTTCCCATTTTGTGAAATTATCGGTAATTGCTTCAATGCTTCTTTTTAGGTCCTCTGCACGCTCTGGGGGAAATCAAAGCCACGTCTTCTGGGCGTGAATATTTTATATTTACCACAACATGACAATATTCGAAAGCCCTTAATTTTCCTTTGCCATAAAACTTAAAGAGGATACGAATTTTGTTAAATTACGATAAAAAGGTTGATAATTGTTATTAATATGGTTATATTTAATAAAACTGGTCTGAAAGCTGTTCAGATTTGTCTGAACAGCTTTTTTTATGTATAATAATATTAATGAACTCGTAACAAGTCCAACATACCCCTTAACTGTCATTCCCGCGAAGGCGGAAATCCAGTAATTACAGGTTGTTATGGACTCCCGCCTTCGCGGGAGTGACTCGATTTTCGACTTTTTACGAGTTCATCAACATTCGGGAGCAGTAAATTTATCTGCTCCCGAATATTTTTTGAGGGAATGAACTTAATGAGTTTTAAATTATTAGGACTTAGGGATGAACTGGTTAAAGCAACTGAGAGTCTGGGATTTCAGTCTCCTATGCCAATTCAACAAAAAGCAATGCCTGTACTTCTTTCAGGTGAAAAAGATTTTGTAGGACTTGCCCAGACAGGAACCGGAAAAACCGGAGCCTTTGGCCTGCCTCTTATTCAACTGATTGATTCAAATAAATCCCATACTCAGGGAATCGTGATATGCCCAACCCGTGAATTATGTCTTCAAATTACAGATGATCTAAAACAATTTGCCAGATATATGAACAAAATTAAAATTGTTGCCATATATGGCGGAGCCAGTATTTTAACCCAGATTAAACAGCTTAAGAGCAAGCCTCAAATTATTGTAGCTACTCCAGGCAGGCTTATTGATATGATTAACCGCAAGGCTGCCAATCTGTCAAAGGTTTCATATACAATTTTAGATGAAGCTGATGAAATGCTTAATATGGGATTTCAAGAAGATATTGATAATATCTTAAAAAAAATGCCGGATCATAGAAAAATATGGCTTTTTTCTGCAACCATGCCCAAGGGCGTTGCTGCTATTGCCCGCAATTATCTGACTGATCCAGTAGAAGTGCATCTAGGTGGCAAACGCCAAAGCCCGAAAAATATCAAGCATATATGCCATACAATTCAACAAAAAAACAAATATCTGGGATTAAAGCGGATTATAGATTTTTCACCTGATATTTTGGGTTTACTTTTTTGCAGAACCAGAAAAGATACTCAGGCTTTAGCTGAATTATTGATGCAGGATGGTTATCAGGCTGAAGCACTTCACGGTGATTTATCCCAGGCTCAAAGGGATTCTGTGATGCGGAAGTTTCGCCAGGGTTCTGTCAGAATTCTTGTGGCAACTGATGTTGCAGCAAGAGGTCTGGATGTGGATGATATTACCCATGTAATTCATTATAATCTACCGGATGAAGTAGATCTTTATACCCATAGAAGCGGAAGAACAGCGCGTGCAGGAAAATCAGGTCTTTCAATTGTACTTATCAATTCAAAAGAAATCCGCCGTATTCGTATGCTGGAAAAAAGGCTTAATATATGTTTTGAATTTAATAAAGTACCTGACGGCAAAGCTATTTGTGAAAAACAATTATCAGGTCTTGTGGAAAAAATTGTTCATACAGATGTAAATCAAGCTGAAATAGAAGCCTATCTTCCTGCTGTTTGCAGTGCATTGGAAAATTTTGACAAAAAAGAATTAATAAAACGTTTTATTGCAGCAGAATTTAACCGATTTTTACAAAAT
>JAUWQO010000168.1 GCA_030610995.1 Desulfobacterales bacterium | reverse complement strand
ATGTTCAATGTTCGATGTTGGACGTTCATCTTTTAATATACCGGAGGTCATATGGGAAAGACAATTGCTGAGAAAATTTTTGATTCTCACTTAGTAGATAACCCGTCGGGAGATATCCATGTAATAAGGCTGGATGCTGTATTCTGCCATGAAATAACAACTCCTGGAGCGATAAATGATTTGATTGCCAGGGGCAAGGACAGAGTTTTTGATTCCACTAAAATCAAGGCTGTAATCGACCACGTGACTCCGGCAAAGGATTCAAAAACCGCCATGCAGGGCAAAATTTTAAGACAGTGGGCATTGCAGCACAATATTAACGATTTTTTTGATATTGGCAGAAACGGGGTCTGTCATGCAATTTTTCCTGAAAAAGGATTTGTGCGTCCGGGCTATACTGTGATTATGGGAGATTCTCATACATGCACCCATGGCGCATTCGGCGCATTTGCAGCCGGTGTGGGCACAACAGACCTTGAAGTAGGCATCCTGAAAGGGGTGTGTGTATTTCATTATCCTTCGACGATCAAAATTAACATAAGCGGTCAAATGCGTGAAGGAGTTTATGCAAAGGATATTATCCTTTCCATCATTGGAAGGCTGGGCGTAAACGGCGCAACCGACAAGATTATAGAATTTACCGGGTCAGTAGTGGATGCCATGAGCATGGAGGCCAGAATGACATGCTGCAATATGGCGGTTGAAGCCGGCGCAACCAGCGGTATCTGTCTTCCGGATATGACGACTGTTGAGTATCTGTGGGAGTTTATCAAAGATGAATACACAACAAAAGAAGCGGCTGTTGACGCATATCAAAAACTTTATCCGGATCCGGACGCCATATATGAAAAGATAATTGATTATGATATAAGCCGCCTGGAACCGCTGGTTACATTCGGATACAAACCCGACCATGTAAAACCTGTAAAGGAGATGGGAGAAATAAAGATAGATCAGGTTTACATCGGATCGTGCACAAATGGAAGAATTGAAGACCTTCGTGTCGCGGCACAGGTTTTAAAGGGGGAGAAGATCAGCGATTCGGTCCGCGGCATTCTATCACCAGCCACGCCAAAGGTTTTCAGCCAGGCAATGGAAGAGGGGATATTAAAGATATTCATGGACGCAGGATTCTGCGTCACTAATCCGACATGCGGAGCATGTCTTGGCATGAGCAACGGAGTGCTTGCCGAAGGTGAAGTGTGCGCTTCGACAACAAACCGGAATTTCAACGGCCGGATGGGCAAGGGGGGCATGGTTCATCTGATGAGCCCTGCAACAGCGGCGGCAAGCGCTATAACAGGGTATATTACTAATTCTGGGGAATTTAGGGATTTAGAAATTTGATAAAGCAAGTAATTTAGTAAAATACGAATATCGAATATCGAACAAGGAATGTCGAACAACAGAAGTTTTTTAAAAGAAATAAATCAGTATTCTTTACTTCGATATTCTGCGGTTCCTTGTTCTGCGGTTCTGCAGTTCAAAATAAACGATCAGGAATTGAGGGATTAGGGAAACAGGCTCAACCTAACCCTACGTAAAAACGGACTTTTTGTTCAGGCACTATATGTGGGGTAGGGAGGTGACAATGAAAAATTTTAGCGGCAAGGTACTCTTTCTTGACAGGTCGGACATAAACACCGATGAAATAATTCCCGCAAAATACCTTACAGAAATTTCAAAAGAGGCCCTCAAACCTTATCTTCTCGAGGATTTAAAGCTTGATGGATTTTCTCCGGACCAGGATATAGAGAAAAAAAACGTTATTATAACAAGGGCAAATTTTGGGTGTGGATCTTCGAGAGAGCATGCGCCCTGGGCGCTTGAATCAAATGGCATAAACCTAATTATAGCGGAAAGTTTTGCAAGAATTTTCAGGCAAAACATGTTTAACTGCGGAATGATGGCTGTGGCGCTGCCTGCCGGCGTTATAGACAATGTTTTTAAAAAATTTTCAGGTAAAGATACATTTCTTGAAACCGATCTCCAAAAAAATATATTTATTGTTAAAACCGATGGACTAACAGAGGAGATATCTTTTAAGATTTCCGATTTTGATCGATCACTCGTAGATGCAGGCGGATGGGTCGAGTATGCTGATACGAGATATTAAGGAGCTACTCAGGTTCACAGTTCATTGTTGCTGGTTGATGGTTCTCCGACCTCTGACTTCCGACCTCTGACACCTAACACCTAACACCTAACACTTTACACCTGATGAATTCGATTTTTTACGAATTCATCAATGTTTACTCTTCGAGAAAGCATTTCCAGATTTTTTTTACCTTTTCACGCAAACCATATAATTCCTTTTCAGGTACCCTGGTAGGCTTTTCCTGGAGCCTGAGCCTGTGTACTGCAGACCTATAGGTGAGAAAAGCCTTTTTGAGAAAAATTGCAATATCTTTATCGATCACGCCTGTCTGTGTAAGTGTTTCAAGAATACGCACATTGTCAGTCCATTTTAAAAGCTCTGCATGTTCGTAAGATTTTAAAAGCGCCAGATATTGAACCAGAAATTCAATGTCAACAATTCCGCCCTTATCCTGTATTAGATCAAACATTTCGGGCTTAGAGCTTAAGAGTTCTTTGCGCATACGTTCACGCATGGCGCCTACCTCTTCCTGAAGCGTGGATTTAATCCTGGGACGCGCAAGGGCCTCTTTCCTTATTTGCTCAAAGTATTTTGTCAACTTAATATTGCCGCTTATCGGCCTTGCCCTGACAAGCGCCTGGTGTTCCCATGTCCAGGCCTTTTTTATTTGATAATCGCGAAACGATTCGATGTGGCCGACCAGAGGGCCGGCGCTTCCGCTGGGGCGCAGTCTCATGTCGATTTTATAAAGCATGCCGGCAGTCGTATGTGTTGTTAAGATATGGACTATTCTCTGTCCAAGGCGCGCAAAAAATTGTGAGTTGTCAATAGGGTGAATGCTCCCTTTTGTTTGCCCCCTTGCGCCTGCATGAAGAAAAACCAGGTCAAGATCAGCGCCATACCCAAGCTCAATTCCTCCAAGTTTTCCATAGGCGATTACAGCAAACCCCTTGTCAATTGTATGTCCGCCTATAACGCAGGTCGGTGTGCCGTGTTTTTCAATCAGATAATTCCACGCTAATTCAATAACTTTATTTACGATTGTTTCGGCAATTTCGGTAAGATGATCGCTGGTTCTCATAAGCTTTAGCGCGCCGGTAACATCTGCCGCAGCCACTCGCAATATGTTAACCTGTTTAAATATGCATAATTCTTGTATCTGGCTTTCAAGATCATCACCGGGAATCGGTTCAAGCTTTTTTTGCACCTCTTTTTCAAGTTCATCCCTTTCAGGCGGGACATACAAGGTACGCGGGTCAAGCAGTTCATCAAGAAGCACAGGATGACGGGATAGAAATGAGATAACCCATGGACTGGCATTCGCAAGTTTGATTAGATGGGTAAGCGCCGTCGGATTTTCCAGTAAAAGGGCAATGTAGCAGGTTCGCCTTTCAATAGTTTTAATCAAATCGATTATGCGATTCAGGACAGCATAAGACAGCCCGGATTTACCGATTTCCCGCAGGACAAGCGGGATTACCCTGTCAAGCCGTTTCCGGCCTTCGATGCTGAGCGCGCGAGTATGCGAATCGTTGCGAAGATGATCCAGCAGGCACAACACTTCCTCAGGCTTGTCAATCCCTGCATCAGAAAGCAAATTTATGCTTTTTTCATTATCTATCAGATTTTGCCATATACCCTTTAATTCGATTTCGATTTTTGCCTCTTCTTTATCATGCTCTATCCGGCCATCCGGCTCTTTTTCAGCCAGCAATGCATTGAAATGATAATGAACCCTTTCCATGTGTCTGCTAAGATGCAAAGCAAAAGATTCCCAGTCAACAAAACCCATTGATACGGCAAGGCGCTGCCTTCCGGCATAATCCAACGGAAGCCGATGGGTCTGCTGGTCCGAAAATTCCTGGAGACGGTGTTCGGTTTTGCGTAAAAATTCGTAAGCTTTTACAAGTTCATTGCAGGTATCTTGCTCTATGTAATTATTTTGGGATAAGGCCGTTAATACTTTATGAATGCGGCGTTCCCGAAGAACAGGGGTCACGCCGCCGCGTATAAGCTGAAATATCTGGCCGAAGAATTCTATCTCTCGTATTCCTCCGGGGCCAAGCTTAATATTGCTTTTCATCCCTTTATTCTTAACTTCAAGTGAAATTTTATTTTTCATTTCCCTTAAAGATTCAAAGACTCCAAAATCGAGGTATCTGCGGTAGACAAAGGGTTGAAGCCTTTCAAGAAGACTGTTGCCTGCTCCTTTTTCATCTGCCACAATTCTTGCCTTGATCCATGCGTAACGTTCCCATTCTCTTCCCTGCCTCTGATAGTAATCCTCCATGTTATCGAAGCTCATAACCAGAGGGCCGCTTTCCCCATAAGGTCTAAGGCGTGTATCTACCCGAAAAACAAAACCTTCTGATGTGGTTGCGCTGATAACATTAAAAAAATGTCTGCAAAGGCCCAGAAAAAACTCTTCATTGCTTATTGATGTTGTTTTACCTTTTGTTTTGCCTTTTGTTTTGCCGGGCTCGGGATAGGCAAAGATTAGATCAATGTCTGAGGAAAAGTTGAGTTCACAGGCTCCGAGCTTGCCCATCCCTATAACCACAAGGTGTTGTTGAGAGCCGTCATGGCCGGTGGGGATGCCGTATTTCAAACATTGCCATTTATACAGATGTGAAAGCGCATGGTTTATGCAGGCATCGGCAAGGGCTGAAAGATCTGCCATGGTTTCTTCAAGATCTGCCCATCCGGCAAGGTCGCGCCAGGCAATGCGTACCATTTCATAAAGCCTGAATCGTCTGAGAATATGCTGGAGGCTGGGTAGCGTGGATTGGATGGCGGTTTTGAGCTTATCGTTGTATTCATTTACTTCATAACCCTTTTGAAGATCGTTGTTTTCAATAAGATTGGCGAACATCTCAGGATAATGGATGCAGCTTCTTGCAATAAAATCGCTAAAAGCAAAGACCCGTTTAAGAGCGGCGAAAATTTCAGGATTATCCCGCGGAATATTTTTTGCGCACAGGGCTGAAACGCACAGCGAGTTCCATTTAATATTAAAATCGTTTTCCAGCGACTTTGGAAGGATGTTTACAGGTTTCATTAATTAGAGTATTTCTCTTTTGCCACAGGGTAAATTAATCACGAAAACACGAAAGTACGAAAACACGAAATAAAACAAAGTTAAAATATTACAAAAATATAACCCCAATTAAGCGATACACAATATACCAGATAGCGCCTAATATGCAACAAACCATCTGCATTTGTAAAACTCTTTTGCCACAGAGATCACAGAACACTCAGATTGATTTTTTTAAATAAATAATATTTTTTTCTGTGGTCTCTAAGCGCTGATGAACTCGTATAAAGTCGAAAATCGAGTCACTCCCGCGGGCTACCAACTTACGGCGGAACATTTTCGAACTTTTTGTTCTTGATTATCGTAAAACATCAATTGTGCAAAATTGACATAACATATCTGTAGGGTGCATTCTATGCACCACTATGGTGCATAGAATGCACCCTACATAATTTATTGAAATTACAAAGTGTCCCGCCTTAAGTTGGTAGCC
>JAUWQO010000171.1 GCA_030610995.1 Desulfobacterales bacterium | reverse complement strand
TACTGTTAATGTAATTACAACGCATGGCAGGCGGGTTTTGGTCATTGTAATTTACCTGCCCGCCATCGGCTTCGCCTTCAGGCGAGGCGGGCGGGTTTGATATTTGTGATTTGTTATTTGTTATTTCAGGAAAGGAAATTCCTATACTATTAAAATATACTGCCATTTCAATAAGTTAGAATTTTGATTTCCGGAATACGGGATGTATTGGAGGATTAGAGGGACTGGATCAGGGGACTTGTCTTAAACCTGTTTGCCGCAAAAGGGACAGAACTTGAATTCCTTATGCAGAGCTCTGCCGCAATTACTGCACCTTAAATCCTTTTTGCCCTGCCATAGATTATCTTCCATGCCGAAATCATGTATATTTCTTTCGCAATTATCACACATGATAAAAGGCTCGCCTTTTTTTACTCTTAAAATCGGAATGAAAAATATGTTAAAGTAATGATCAACCCTTTTAAAATAGGCACGCGCCAGCCCGCATACAGGACATAGCCTGGGGTTTTTATCAATAATCTTTGTTTTTGGGGAAACCCCTGCGATCAGAAACATTAATTGTAACCGTTATTTTTTATCATAACTGCGAAATCTTGAAATCAACCCTTTTAGAGCTGTTGCCATAATATAGGCCAGCCCGGCAACAACTATAATTGTAGCTCCTGAAGGAAGGTCTTGCTTATATGAAATAACAAGTCCGGATGTCGTAAATACTGCTCCAAACAATGAGGCTAAAATCATCATTTTTCCGAGACTTGACGCAAAATAACGCGCGGTTGCGGCAGGAAGTGTCAGAAGCGCTATCACAAGTATAATCCCCACCACCTGGATAAGCATTACGACTGTAACGGCAACAAGGCAAAGCAAAAGCAAATATGTGCTTTCCACGCTAACGCCCTGCAGCCGGGTATATTCCTCATCAAAGCACACGGCTAAAAAACGTTTGTAAAAAACTATCACCAGCAAAATGATAACCAGATCAAGACAGGCCACAAACAACATGCTTTCTCTTTTCACCATCAGAATGTTGCCAAACAGATAACTCATAAGATCTACATTATAGCCTGGTGTTTTATAGATAAATAATATTCCGACAGCCATGCCAACAGCCCACAAAGCCCCTATCAGTGTGTCTTCATGCTGGTGATAACGAAGACTTACAAATCCGATTAAAAGCGCAGAAATAATTGCCAGCACAAAGGCTCCATGTATTGGATTAAAACCATAGTAATATGCCGCTCCCATCCCGCCAAGAACCGTATGAGATATTCCCCCGCTGATGAAAACTATCCGTCTGGTCACAACATATGTTCCCATAACCCCGCATGCCACACTGGCTAACAGACCGACAATGACGGCGTTTTGCATAAAAGCCTGGCTTTGAAGCACATGAATAAATTCAAACATTAGAAAACGTTGCCAATATTATGTTAAGTATTGAGCGTTAAGCGTTCATGGAACGTTGAAATTAGAAAATAGAAATTGGAAATTTGGCCTTCATACTTTTGTACAGTTCTTTCCAATTTCCAATTTCCAATTTCTATTTTAATCTCTTCCCAATTTCTACTTTCCAATTTCAAGTTTCAAGCCGTGAACGGCTACGAAAATCTATAACTCGCACTTATGTTTTATCATATGAACCGGCCCACCATAGCAGGCCTCGATCACATCCGACGTAACATGCTCCGTTGGGTTGCAGACAAGGCTCCGGTTAACACATGCCACCCGATTCACATATGTGGAAATAAAACCAAGGTCGTGAGAAACAAGAATTATGGTTGCCTTTTCATTAAGCCTTTTCAACAGTTCATAAATATCCTGCTCCACCCTTCCGTCTATGCTTACTGTCGGCTCATCAAGAAGAAGCATTTCAGGTTTTCCCACCAATGCCCTTGCCATAAGTACCCGCTGTTTCTGCCCGCCGGACAGGGTTCCGAAGCGGTGATCACGGAATTCATAAATTTCCACCTCTTTCAAAGCCTCTTCAGCCATCTCCCGGTCAATTTTCCGGTACCTTCCAATCAACGGAGCCTTTCCCAGCCGGCCTATTAGAACTACATCCATTACACTGATGGGAAAGCTGGAGTCAATTTCCGCATGCTGCGGAACATAGCCTATAGAATGCCTTGCCCGTTCAGGCGCCTGACCAAATACCCGAACACTGCCCCTTAAAGGGTGAATCAAACCGAGAATTAATTTCAAAAGCGTGGTTTTGCCGCTCCCGTTAGGGCCTACTATCCCTAAAAAATTACCCTCTTCAATAGTCAGCGTAATATCCTTTAGCACAAGGATATCATCATAGGCAAAATCTACATTTCTGATTTCCACAACCGCTTTATTCATAGTCATTGTATTACCCTGCGAAACGTTTCGGCAATCATCTTCATATTATTAAGATAATCTTTCGCTAATGGATCGATCTGAATTATCCTTCCTCCAATGGCGGCAGCTATGGCTTCAGCGCTTTTTTTGCTGAACTGTTTTTGCATAAAGATTATCTTTATTCCATCATTTTTTGCCACTTCAATGAGATTGGCAAGCTCCCTTGCCCCGGGCTCTTTCCCTCCGATTTCAATTGGTATCTGATCCAAACCGTAATCACGGGCAAAGTATCCCCAGGCAGGGTGAAAGACCATAAATTTTCGGGCGCCAAGCCCTTTCAGGTTTTGCGCTATTTCCACATCCAGTTTATCAAGGTCATCGTGAAAGGCTTTTAAATTTTTTCGATAATACTCCCTGCAAACCGCATCCACAGAGATCAGGGCATCGCATATATTCTTGGCCTGAATCTTAACCAGTTTCAAACTTAACCAGATGTGGGGATCCTTTCGGCCTTTACGTCCTTCAGCATGTTGGGTGTCTTCATGACGGTGATGGGTCTTCATAGGAAGAAGCTGTATGCCGCGCCTGGTATCTATCACCTTCATCTTCGGATGCACCATGCTTATCCGATCCATCCACACATCCTCAAAGGGCACGCCGATGCGAAAGAAAAGCTTTGCCTTGCCAAGTTCAACCATCTGCCTGGGCATGGGTTCATAAGTGGCAGGGCTCCGGCCAGGACCCACCATAACGGAGACATCCACCCTGTCGCCCCCGACGCGCTCCACAAAGTATGCCTGCGGCAGGATGCTGACAAAAACTTTAATCTTTTCCATATCGCTTTTTGTCGATTTTGCATAAACATTGCCATTGCTCAAGCAAAAAATCAAAAATACACCGCAGAATATACAGGCAGATATATATTTTAAACCTTTCATAATCCCTTAATCCCTGACCTCTGATCCCATAAGCGCTTAAATAAGGGAAAAATCATTAACAATTAGTAGTTCACAATTGATTATTGATTATTATACAAAATGAAGTAGTACCGACAACTACTTAATACAAATTGTCAATAATCAATTGATAATTGTAAATTGTAAATTTTATTCCAACTATTTCTGGGGTTAAAAAAATGTCTATTTAAACGCCTAATCCCTCAATCCCTTAATCCCATATCCGGTCTCTAGTCGTGATTAATTTTGAACCGCAGAACAAGGAACCGCAGAATGTCGAAGTGTTTGAATACTTCATAATTCGAAATTCCTTGTTCGACATTCGATATTCAGATAGCTTTAATTCCCTAATCCCTTAATCCTCTAATCCTTAATCCCTAATCTTACTGCTTTTATTATCCACCCGGCAGCCCTGTCAACTTCAGCCTGAGTAGTCGGACGGCCAAGGGTAAGGCGAACCGCCCCTATTGCCGCTTCACGGGAGACTCCCATTGCGGCAAGAACATGGGAAATTTTCACTGAACGGTCCTCGCAGGCAGCGCCGGTGGATGCGCACAGCTCCGGTATCCCATCCAGGATTTTTTCTCCAACCATTCCTGGAAATGAAAGATACAACGTGTTTGGAAGACGGTTTTCAGGATGCCCGTTTAGCACAACTTCAGGGGCCTTCTTTACTATTTTATCATGAAGCCTGTCACGCAGAGCAATAATACGGTCCGTGTAATCTTCCAGATGCTTTCCCGCAAGTTCACAGGCCGTGCCCAGCCCTACGCTCATAATTACATTTTCAGTGCCTGCCCTGCGGCCATTCTCCTGGCCTCCGCCATGAATCAGGGGTACGATCTCAATTCCATTGCGAATATAGAGGGCGCCCACTCCTTTAGGAGCATATAATTTATGGCCTGCCACTGATAAAAAATCGACGCACAGATCATTTACATCGGTTTTTATCTTGCCAATAGACTGGGCTGCATCTGTATGAAACAGAATCCCATGTTCCCTGGAAATGCGGCCAATTTCCTGAATCGGCTGGATGGTTCCTGTTTCATTATTGGCATGCATAACAGAAATAAGGGCTGTATCCTTGCGTATGGCCTTTTTAACATCATTCGGATCAAGCAGGCCATATTGGTCCACAGGAAGAAATGTTACGTCCCAGCCGTTTTCCATGAGAAAGATGGCAGGATTTAATATGGCCGGATGCTCGATCGCTGTGGTAATGAGATGTCGTCCCTTTACTTGAGAGCTAAATGCCACCCCTTTTAATACCATATTATTTGATTCGCTTCCGCCGCTGGTAAAAATGATTTCGCTGGTTTTACTTCCCAGGAGCCCCGCAACCTGACCCCGGGCCTTTTCCAGCGCCTGCTTTGCCCTTATCCCCAGAGAATAGGAGCTGCTGGGATTTCCGAATTCCTCCTTGATAAACGGCATCATAGCCGCTGCAACATCCGAATCTATCGGGGTTGTAGCATTATAATCAAGATAAATCATATGGTTGCTTCCTAAAAAAGGATTAGGGATTAGAGGATTAAGGATTAATAGTTTTCTTGTGACTACTCACGTAGTCAGGCTGAAGCTGTTTAGACTGAAGGCTGAAGAGGTCAGAAAAGCACGATTGCCGTACTTTGGCGGAAATATCTGATTCTTGCACCAAACATGGCTTCAAAATGCGCCGTATTTTCGCTTTTTCCTAACAGTCTTCAGCCTTCAGCCTATCCACCTGAGTAGTTACAAAAAAACATAATATAAAAAAATACAATACTATGATTTTTTTTAACTCACAACAATTTTTCCATTCTCACCTCGCCTGGTTCATCACAGACAACTCTTCCCAAGCCACCGTCACAAGACATTTGAGTAATTTTATATAGGTGCTTTGCATGCATAAAATTTACAAATAAGACTTGTACCCAACTGTTCCCACGGCAGGATTGAGATATTTGCATTTATGCTGTTTTTTATCAGTAATGTCCGGTTAGGTTTTTGCATGTGTTAAAAAAAACGGTGAAAAAAATGAATTTTTTGCTTGACATTTAAGGCAAAAAATTTTTGCGGCACCTTGTAATATTAACAATTATTACAAGGAGTTATGACTATGCCGC
>JAUWQO010000090.1 GCA_030610995.1 Desulfobacterales bacterium | reverse complement strand
TAAAGGATTGAAGGATTGAGGGATTGAAGGATTGAAGGATTGACGGATTGAAGGATTGAAGGATTGAAGGATTGAGGGATTGAGGGATTGAAGGATTGAGGGATTGAAGGATTGAAGGATTGAGGGATTGGGGGATTGAGGGAAGGAACGATTAAAATATGCACAAATTAAAAGAAGGATGCTTAAAGGCTTGCTCGTTTTATCTTACCCTTTTTATTGTAACATCATTATTATTTGCGTGTAAATCAAGTGTGCATGTCCGTGAAACAGAGGCTTTGCCTTTAACTAATGGAAAACTCCTGATTTTGCCGTTTAAAGATATGTCGGCGATTTATGGAGAAAATGTCAGTCTCAGGTGCCCTTTGTGTGGTAATGTTTTTATGACCGGAGAGGTAACTGATGATGCAGAGGATATTTTAACGCAGAGCCTGATTTCTTTGATGGAAAGCCGTAAAGGGGTGGAGTTAATTCCTTCGGGCCAGGCCCAGGGTGTCTGGTCGGAAATGTTATCAAGAGATGAAGACAGATTGTCAGAGCGCGAACAAATAGTTGAAACAGGACGCATTTTAGGAGCTGACTTGGTTATGGCAGGATATGTTTACCGCTTCAGGGAACGGATCGGCACCGGATATTCTGTTGATTCGCCTGCTTCTGCGGCATTTGATGTCCATCTTGTTGATGTGACCAGCGGCAGTATATTGTGGACAGGCCGCTTTGATGAGACTCAGTGTTCACTTTTTGAAAATCTTTTTAAAATCGGCACTTTTTTAAAAAGAAAGGGAGCCTGGATTACCGTTGATAAAATGGCTGTTTCCGCTCTCGAAGATATGCTTAAAACATTAGTAACCCCGAATCCTGAATCCTGAACCCCATAAGCGCTAAGTTAACAATTAATTATTAACAATTGATTATTGATTATTTTTCCTGCGTGAATATAATCGCCTCTATTCACAATTAATAATTAATAATCAATTGTTAATTGTGAATAATTAATGCCTTTCTGTTTAACTTAGCACTTATAACCCTGAATCCTGAACCTATGAACACATACAAATTATGATTATAATACCTGCAGTTGATATAAAAAATGGTAGATGTGTGCGGCTCTTTCAGGGGCAGATGGATACCGAAACTGTTTTTTCCGACGATCCGGCGGCTATGGCCAAGAGATGGGAGAAGGAGGGGGCGGAAATCATCCATGTGATTGATCTTGATGGGGCTTTTTCGAAAAGTCCGCAGAACCTGCATTCCATAAAGAAAATAATTGAGAGTATAAAAGTGCCTGTTCAGGTTGGAGGCGGAATTCGTAATATTGAGACTATTAAGTTGTTTCTGGACCTTGGGGTAACGAGAGTTATTATTGGAACAGAAGCCGTTAAAAACCCTCAACTCGTAAAGGATGCGTGCAGGCTATTCCCTGAACAGATAATCGTGGGAATTGACGCGCGCAATGGGTTGGTCGCAATAGAGGGTTGGGCGCAGACTACTAAAATGGCGGCCGTGGATCTGGCAAAAAAATTTGAAGATTGCGGCGTAGCTGCAATAAATTTTACCGATATTCAGAGGGATGGAATGCAGACCGGTCCGAACATTATTGAAACCAGACATCTTGCAGAGGCTGTATCCATACCTGTGATTGCTTCAGGGGGTGTCTCAACAATAGAGGATATAATAAATCTAATTCCTTTAAAGCAGGTCGGCGTTGTCGGCGTAATAACCGGCAGAGCATTATACAGCGGAACTCTTAGCCTGAGAAAGGCTATTGAAGTGTCAAAAAAACATCATCAAAACCTCTCCTAATAAAATCCACCTGGTTTTTTTAGTATCTTTTCAGCCACAAAGGCACTAAGGCACCAAGATATATAGTATAATTTTTTTTGACATTGGTCGAGTAGTCGAGTGGTTGACTACTCGACTACTTGAGGCCTTTGAATTTTGTCATTTCGAGGAGTGTCAACGACGAGAAATCGTAATGATTCAAGTGCGTTAAGATTTCTCCCTACGGTCGAAATGACAGATAACGATGGTTTTGCAAAGGTTTCTACGTACATGCCTTTGTGTCTTCGTGTCTTTGTGGCTGAACCATTACATTTTTTCTTGACAACATAATATAAAATGACAATATTAAAAGTTTAAAAAAATAATATCTTAATAAATGAATATCTCCATTTAGAACCTTCCAATATTACCTACTATTCCCCTTTCAAGGGTAATGGAGGATGCATTTCTTGGCGGTTTATATCCCAGAAGAAAAAATTAATGATATTAAAAACTCATCTGATATTGTTGATATTATATCAGAAACGGTAGTTTTAAAGAAGTCCGGCAAAAATTTTCTTGGACTTTGTCCGTTTCATTCAGAAAAAACCCCTTCCTTTACCGTTAGCCCGGACAAACAGATATTCTATTGCTTTGGATGTAATGCAGGAGGAAATGTTTTCAGCTTTCTTATGAAACAGGAAGGCCTTTCATTCCCTGAAGCGGTAAGAATGCTGGCCAGGCGATACGGCATTGATATTCCGGTTCGAACAATGTCTCCGGAACAGAAAAGACGAATTAGCGAAAGAGAAAGTGTGCTTGCGATAAACAGACAGGCAATGGATTTTTTTCGCTATGCCTTGCTTAAAAATGCATCAGGAAAAAAGGCAATGGAATATCTGCTAAAGCGTGGGATAAGCAGAGAGATTATCGATGATTTTAAGCTTGGATATGCACCTGAAGGTTGGGATAATATTGCAATTTATTTTTCAAAAAAGAAACAACCAGATGGGCTTGTTGAGAAATCAGGGTTGATTATTCCAAGAAAGGGTAAAAGCGGTTTCTATGATCGTTTTAGATCCCGTATCATTTTTCCGATTTTTGATATAAGTATGCAGGTTGTCGGTTTTGGCGGACGTGTTCTGGATAATTCCTTGCCAAAATATCTTAATTCTCCGGAAACACCTGTGTACAACAAGAGCCGTTCCCTCTATGGGTTGCATGTGGCTAAAGGAAAATGCAGAGAAAGCAAAACTGTTTTCATTGTTGAGGGCTATTTTGATCTTTTAGCGCTTCATCAGCACGGCGTTCAAAATTCGGTCGCAACCCTTGGAACCTCGTTGACTCCTGAACACGTGCAGATTCTCAGAGGATTTATCGGAAAGAATGGCAGGGTTGTGCTTGTCTATGATTCAGACATGGCCGGGATAAAGGCTGCTCAGAGAAGTATAGAGGTGTTTGATAAAGGATATGTAGACGCCAGTATTGTTGTGTTGCCTGCCGGTCATGATCCTGATTCCTATCTTTTAGAATTTGGGGTTGAGTCATTTACGAGTCTGGCTGCAGAATCAAAAGGGGTCATCTCATTTTTGATAGATTGCGCGGTTAAAAAGCATGGGCTTTCAACTGAAGGGAAAATACATATTATTTCAGACATGAAGGCGCCTTTGGCGGCTATAAATGATAATGTCGCAAGATCATTGTATGTCAAAGAACTTGCTGAGTGTGTTGGTGTTGATGAAACAGCAGTTTTGGAGAAGGTGAGAGAAGTATCTGCGGGGAGAAGATCGGATATCGCGAAACCTGCTGCGGATTATGTGCTTCAAAATAATGGCAACAGGCTTGAGAGGCGGATAATAGCGATGATGCTTCAATTCCCGGAAGTATTGTCCGAAGTAGATAATCGCGGGTTGCTCAATCTTTTTGAAGATAATATTTTGAAATCTATTGGACAGTTTATTTTAAAGCACAAGGACCGCTCAGGTGAGTTTGCTTCAGAACTCATGACTGTTATTGATGATAAAGATAAAAGAAGTATTATAGCATCTCTGGTAATGGGAGATGATTTGTGGGATCGTGACGGCTGTTTAAAGCTTATTGCGCAATTTGAGTCCAGTAGGTATCGCCATGAGAGAAAGTTGTTGCAGGAAATAAAGGATGCAGAAGAGCGCAATGACCATGAGCTGTTAATACGTTTATTGAAGAAAAAGCAAATGCAGGCAGAAAAAGCAAAATAAAAAACGTAACAGTTCAGCCACTTAGGCACAAATGCCTGTAAATAGTCGAGTAGTCGAGTAGTCAACTACTCGACCAGTTTCCCACTCGACTACTCGACCAATATTTTGGAGGCTGGAATATATGGCAAAAAAATCGGTGGTAAAGCAAAAGAGCGTAAAGAGTGCCGGCAGGAAGGCATTGCTAAAGAAGGCAAATGCAAAGCTAAAAAGCGCAAAGCCGGCCAATAGAAAGGCATCACCGAAGAAGACAGATGCGGAGCAAAAAAAATTAAAAAAGGTCAACAAGAAGATATTAAAAAGCCTTATTTTAAAAGGTAGAAAGCAGGGATACTTAACTTATGATGAAATTAATGATGTGTTTCCCGATAATATGCTTTCTTCGGAACAGATTGATGAAACGCTCATGATGTTTAATGAACTCAATATTGAGATTATTGATAAAAAGAAAGGGAAAGTATCCGGCAGCGAAAAAAAGATAGAGAAAAAAGTGACTGCAAGAGACAATAAATCTATGGCAGATTTTGGCACTGTAGCTGATCCGGTCAAGATGTATCTGCGTGAAATGGGTTATATCACTCTTTTAAGCAGGGAAGGTGAGGTTGAAATAGCTAAGAAAATCGAAGCCGGTGAGCAGGAAGTTTTAAGAGCGATGATAGATTCGGAAATTGGAGCAAAGTATATTTTAAATATTGGAGAATCCATTAAAAATGAGGAGCTTCGTATAAAACATGTGTTAAGGGATGTTGACGAAGGAGATATATATATTGACGAAGTGTTTCAGGTTGAAAAGTTTTTAAACACGATTCGTTCTATTGAGAAAATAGACGAAAAAAACATAGTTTATCGAGAAAAACTTATGTTATCTGCTCTGAGCGCCGATGAACAACGTCGGATCAGGAGAAATATTACACAACTGAACAATAAAATATTCAACTTGCTAAAACAATACCGTTTTGAAGTTAGGATAATTGACCAGATTGACGCAATTGTCAGGGGCCATATTGACTGGTTTGATTCGATGAACAAAAAGATAATAATGTGTGCTGATAAGGTTAATTCAACGGTTACTGAGTTTCGTGCCAATTTAGAAACACAGAAGAAGTTTGTTAAATGGGCCAGTAGCCGGTGTGATCTGCCGAAAGATGAACCGGTTTTACTTTTTATGGAAGTGAAGAGTATTTTGAAACAGATAGATGAGAATGAAAAACTCATAAAAGCTAACAGTCGAACCTTAAAAAGGGTTTTAGCCTGTGTTGAAAATGGACACCGTAGGGCTAAAATAGCTAAGAGTGAGCTGACAAAGGCGAATTTGCGACTTGTTGTCAGCATTGCCAAAAAATATACAAACAGAGGATTGCAATTTCTGGATCTAATCCAGGAAGGAAATATAGGTCTTATGAAGGCGGTTGATAAATTTGAATATCGCCGCGGTTATAAATTCAGCACATATGCCACATGGTGGATACGACAGGCTATAACTCGGGCGATTGCGGATCAGGCCAGAACAATACGGATTCCGGTCCATATGATTGAAACTATAAACAAGCTTATCCGAACTTCAAGATCCCTGGTTCAGGAGCTGGGACGAGACCCTAAACCTGAGGAGATAGCTGAGAAAATGGAAATTCCCCTGGACAAGGTTCGCAAGGTTTTAAAGATTGCAAGAGAACCTATTTCACTTGAGACTCCCATTGGAGAAGAAGAGGATAGCCACCTTGGCGATTTCATAGAAGATAAAAAATTCGTGCTTCCTTCGGATGCTGCTGTAAACCTGAACCTTGCGGAGCAGACAAGAAAGGTTCTTGCGACGTTGACCCCACGTGAAGAGAAGGTACTGCGCATGCGATTCGGGATAGGGGAAAAGGCTGATCATACACTTGAAGAGGTAGGACAGGATTTTACCGTTACACGTGAGAGGATAAGACAGATAGAGGCCAAAGCCTTGAGGAAATTGAGACATCCGACCAGAAGTCGTAAACTGAAAAGCTTTATTGAAACCTAGGGATTGGTTCTATCTTCGGCCAATAATAACTGTGCATGCTGTTTGTGAACTATATCTATCACAGTCAAAATTGATGATTGTCGATTGATGATTGACGATTTGTGGAATCGCTTCGCTCTGTCTTTTTGTTATAAAATTAATAGAATACCTTCAATCTTCAATCTTTTGTTTTGTAAGCATTAATTGACATTAACATTAGGATAGTGGCCAAAGTTAGAACCATGCCCGAAACCTAACTCTTGACAAAACTTATTTCTAACGGTAAAAAAATTTGTTGCTAAGGGCCCATAGCTCAGATGGAAGAGCCACCGGCTCATAACCGGTAGGTCCCTGGTTCGAACCCAGGTGGGCCCATACATTTTTAAGCGGCGTTTCTATCGAGTTTGTCTGCCAATCGAGTATTGTAACCAGAGACCTTTGAAAAATGAACGTGTTGCAAAGGTCTCGACCAATCTTGCGATTTATGCCTGCAATAATAGCCGATATTATTAAGATAATGGAAGACATTGCTCCATCCTATCTTGCTGAAGAATGGGACAATGTCGGGCTACAGGTCGGGCAAAAGGACTGGCCTGTACGAATCATACGGATTGCTTTGGATCCTCTCCCAAATGTTGTGGCCGCTGCCTGTAGAGAGATGGTTGATCTTTTAATTACGCATCATCCGTTGATATTTAAGCCTTTAAGTTCTGTCGATTTCAGCACTCCGGTTGGGGCAATAATCAATATGGCGTCTAAGCACAAAATGGCCATATTTGCTGCACATACTAATTTTGACAACGTAACAGATGGTTTAAATGATATTCTTGCACGCATAATTGGTCTTAACAATCTAAAAGTGCTCGGGAAACCCATTGAGCCGGAATATTATAAACTCGTTATATATTTGCCTGTTGAATATGAACAGAAGGTTTTAGCCTCCCTTTTTGAGACAAAGGCAGGAAGAATAGGCGCATATACATCTTGTTCTTTCCGAAACAATGGCAGGGCAACCTTCAGGCCCGGTTCTTTGTCAAAGCCTTTTATCGGAAAACCGGATGACATATCTCATGCAGATGAGATCAGACTGGAAACCGTTGTACAAAAGGATGATTTGGAGAGCGTTATTGAGCATGTGAGGGAAAGTCATCCTTATGAAACCATGGCATATGATGTTTATAGGTTGCAGTCGTCTGAGAGCATGTTAGCCGGAAGACAGCAGGGGCTTGGCCGGATTGGAGATCTTGTCAGGGAGAGCAAACTTTCATCCTTTGCCTTGGAAATTAAAAAAAAACTAGGTCTTGATTATATTAAAGTCGCAGGGAAGCTGAATCTGTCTGTAAAGAAAGCCGCTTTATGTACGGGGAGCGGTTCAAGCCTGATAAATAATTTTTTTGCATCCGGCGCCGAGGTATATATTAGCGGGGATTTTCGGTATCATGACGCAAGGGCTGCAGAAGCAGCAAATCTTGGCATTATCGATATCGGCCATTTTGCATCAGAGCATTTAATTGTTGAAGTACTTGCCAAGAGGCTTAGAGAGATTATATCCAAAACCGGAATTGATGTTAAAGTTGAGGCGTGCGAGTCTGAAATTGATCCGTTTGTGATAATTTAATAGTATAGGAATTTCCTTTCCTGAAATAACAAATATCAAATATCAAATAAATTACAATGACCAAATTTCAAAATCCCAAACTCGTATATGTTTTGGTCATTGAATATTGAAATTTTGGATTTATTTGTAATTTGATGCTTGAAGTTTGGGATTTTATAAGTTCATATTTATACATAATGAGTTATGGATAATGAACATAAAAGAACAGATAGATATTCTGGTAAAACTACAAAAAATCGAAATAGAATCAGACGATATTAAATCGAAGCTGAGCAATGTTTCTAAAAAACTTGATTCTTTTGATGCCAAACTCAAAGAGTTTGAACAATCTATAATTGACGAAGAGTCTTTACTCAATGATTTGAACAAAGAATATCGCTCGTATGATTCCGACGCTCAGACGAGCCTTGCCCTGATCAAAAAGAGTCAGGAAAAGCTTAGAGCTGTTAAGACAAACAAGGAATACCAATCCTTATTAAAAGAAATGGAAGAATTAAAGGCAAAAAATTCTCAAGCAGAGGATGAGATGTTGTTAGGTCTGGATCGTATAGATGAAACAGAGAAAAACATTTCTGTAAAAAAAGACGAATATTCAAGGGTAAAAGAAAGAGTAAATAGTGATAAAGAGACTATAATGCAGGAAGTGGAGATAGGGAAAGAAAGGCTTGCCAAGCTTGAAGCTGAATGGAATGAGGTCTCAAGCAAAGTGAAGCCTGAATTGTTGAAAAGATATATGATGGTAAAGAGACAGGTTAAAGGAATCGCAATAGCCTCTGTTAAAAAATCCGTATGTAGTGGATGCAATATGAATCTTCCCCCGCAGATGTATAATGAACTTCAACGTTGTGACAGCTTGAAATTTTGTCCAAACTGTCAGAGAATTATTTACTGGGAAAAATCATAATTTAGCAAAACAACGGTTGGAGCGGTCCAAACGATCGCTGGATTTTATCCAGAGGAAAGTCCGAACACCGCAGGGCAGGGTGCTCCATAACGTGGAGTCGCGGCAACGTGAAGGAAAGTGCAACAGAAAGTATACCGCCCTTTTTCAGTGATTACTGAAAAAGGGTAAGGGTGAAAAGGTGCGGTAAGAGCGCACCAGTTCTTCGGGTGACCGGAGAAGCTTTGTAAACCCCACCCGGTGCAAGACCAAATAGAGGGGTGCTTGAGGATGGCCCGTCCAAGCTCCAGGGTAGGTCGCAAGAGATGTCGGGCAACCGGCATCCTCAGATGAATGATCGTTACCCGGTCCGGGGCAACCCGAACCGGGCACAGAATTCGGCTTATAGACCGCTCCAGCCGTTTTTTTATGTTCGATGTAATTATTTTGCCACAAAGGCATGTAAATAGTCGAGTAGCCAAGTAGTCGAGTAGTCGAGTAGTCAATCACTCGACCAGTTTTCCACTCGACCACTCGACCAAATAATCTTAGTGCCTTTGTGGCTAAACTATTAGAATTATTTTTCATGGTGAAGAGTATGCTGCAGATTGAAGAGCTTAGAGTAGAGGTAGGCGGAAAAACGATACTGAAAAACGTTAACATGGAAATCCCTAAAGGGGAAACCCACATACTTTTCGGACCAAACGGATCAGGCAAGACCAGCCTGATGATGACCTTAATGGGGTTTTCCGGCTATAATGTGACACATGGGAAGATTACGTTCAAAGGGGAAGACATCACCTACATGCCCATTTACGAGCGTGCCCGCCTCGGTATAGGCGTATCCTTTCAAAGGCCTCCGACTATTAACGGTTTAAAGACAAGGTCGATTGTTGAGATTAGCGCCGGCACTCGGTCTGTTGATGTTGATGAACTGGCAAAACAGCTTAATCTTTCCGATTTTCTTGACAGGGATGTAAACCATAACTTTTCAGGCGGTGAAATAAAGCGTTCTGAGCTCCTTCAGCTTATGGCGCAGCAGCCTGACCTTGTTCTTCTCGATGAACCTGAATCAGGAGTAGATCTTGAAAGCATTGTCCTTATTGGCGATACAATCAATTTACTTTTGCACAGGGGCATTAAACATCCCATGAGAAAACCTCATAAAGATATTGATCGAACAAAATCCGCTCTTGTTATTACCCACACCGGCAATATACTTAATTATATAACGGCTGACAAGGGCCAGGTTCTTTATGACGGAGTCCTGTGCTGTTCAAAAAATGCAAGAGAAATTTTAAAATGGATAAGAGAATACGGCTATAAGGAGTGCGTCAGATGTACACAATAGATGATGCTGGGGATGTTAATCTTGATCTTAATCTTGATCTTAATAAATACAAGGTTGATGCCGAAGACCATGCATATGTTGAAAATTTGTCACAAATTAAATCAACAGATGCAAACCAGCTTTTAGATGTTGGTGTGGATATCGATGAAAATGATCGTGTCGGCACCTTCATACAGAAAGACAGATCTGTAATACACTGCAAAACCATGCAAGACGGCATTGAGGTTATGAGCATATCTCAGGCTCAGGAAAAACATGGGTGGCTTTCCGATTATATGTGGAAAAATATATCTCCTGATATCGACAAATTTACAGCCCAGGCAAAGAAAAAACCTCAGGAGGGGTACTTTATACGCTCTCTTCCAGGTGTCAAGACAGAGCATCCGGTACAGTCATGCCTTTATATCGCCAAAGAAGGATTTTCGCAAAATGTTCACAATGTTGTGATCGCTGAAGAAGGTTCGGAACTCCATATTATTACAGGGTGCGCAACAGCGCCCCATCTAATTTCAGGGCTACACGTAGGCGTTTCGGAATTTTATGTCAAAAAAGGGGCAAAACTTATATTTACCATGATTCATGACTGGGGTGAAAAAATAAATGTACGGCCAAGAACAGTGACAACAGTAGAAGAAGGCGGGCTTATTATTTCAAACTATATATCATTACGACCTGTGGGGTCACTTCAGATGTATCCCACAACATACTTGAACGGGAAAGGCGCTGTTGCGCGTTTCAACAGCGTTCTTGTAGCTAATAAGGGTGATTTTCTGGATGTGGGTTCACGAATAGTGCTTAATGCTCCTGACACACGCGCAGAAATAATATCTCGCTCAATTACATCCGGGGGAACAATTATCGCCCGTGGTGATCTGGTCGGCAAAGTTTCCGGCATCAAAGCACACCTTGAATGCAAGGGTTTAATATTAAAAGATGGCCTGATGCAAGCCATACCTGAACTTCGAGCATATGTTCCAGGTGTTGAGATGTCTCATGAGGCTGCGGTAGGCAAGATTGATCAACAGGAGATAGAATATCTCATGGCAAGGGGCATTGATGAGGATGAGGCAATATCAACCATTGTTCGCGGGTTTTTAAATGTAGATATAGAAGGATTACCGCCAAGTTTCAAAAACAAGCTTGACAAGATCATCTCCGAAACTCAGAAAGATATGATGTGAGAACGATTGATGATTGATGATTGAGAAAGGATAATAAATCTTGATTGTATAGAATTTCCTTTCCTGAAATAACAAATAACAAATCACAAATATCAAACCCGCCCGCCTCGCCTGAAGGCGAAGCCGATGGCGGGCAGGTAAATTACAATGACCAAAACCCGCCTGCCATGCGTTGTAATTACATTAACAGTA
>JAUWQO010000061.1 GCA_030610995.1 Desulfobacterales bacterium | reverse complement strand
TTTGTAACAAGCATAGGTACTGCCAAACAAAACAAGAACAAGACTTCGTAATTCGACATTCCCTGTTCGACATTCGACATTAAATCAGTATGTTCAATGGCTAAAGATCTTATCATCAATCAACTTTTTTGTATTGCACCCATACAGTAGTCGCATTGTAATACTTTAGGATTATGCAACAAACTATCTGCAGTTGTAGACATTTACCACAGAGATTACAGAGCACACAGAGTAAATTAATTTGTTTTTTTATCCTTCTATTTCTCTGTGGTCTCTGTGTACTCCGTGGTGAAAATAGTTGGTTTTCCCCGGTTTAAATATGATTATACCTGAAGCGCATTTATTTTCAAAAACCAAAATGTTAAAAATCAATAAGGGTTTTAAGCGCATTTTTTTCTTGCATTTCTTAATGTTGTTATATATGCAATAATATTGCAAACAAAGGATTTGAAATTAAGATTCACTACAGTTGATTAAACTGCGACATTAGGAGGTGAAGGCATAGCAATATTCAGACACACAAACAGACCAGCCAGATCAAACAGAATAAACATTAATACTAGGATAAGAGCAAAAGAGGTAAGGGTGATAGATCCTGACGGCAATCAGATCGGCATTATTCCAACTTATAAGGCGCTCGCAACGGCCGGGGATTTTGGTCTTGACCTGGTGGAAATTTCCCCTAACGCAAACCCTCCTGTTTGCAAAATAATGGATTATGGGCGGTATAAGTATGAACTGACCAAGAAATTGCAGGAAGCAAAAAAAAAGCAAAGCTCTTTTCAGGTAAAAGAGATAAAGATACGTCCAAAGACCGGGGATCATGATCTCAGGACCAAGATAGGTCATATAAAGAAATTTATAGGCAAAAAGGATAAGGTCAAGGTAACTGTCATTTTCAGAGGCCGGGAAATTATGCTATCCCAGCGCGGCAGGGATTTGTTAGGACAAATTGCCGAAGAAATTGATGACATAGCATTTGTTGAGCAGTATCCCAAATTTGAGGGACGCAGCATGATGATGATTCTATCGCCAAGATAATAACCTGAAACCGGATTATTTATTAATAATAATTTCCTTAATGAGACCTTTGAAAGAAGGTTTTGATGGCGTGGGCCGGCATTTGTCAATTGCTCACGCCATCGATTTTTGAGCTGCATAAGGAGAAAATATAACATGCCAAAGATCAAGACAAATAGAGCCGCTGCAAAGCGTTTCAAGAAAACAGGCACAGGCAAATTCGTCTTTTCAAAATCGAATGCAAGTCATATACTAACTAAAAAGACCACCAAGCGTAAGAGGTCTTTGAGGCAGGGCCAGATTATCGACAAATCCAACAAAAAGGAAATACGGTTGCTTCTTCCTAATACATAACGTCTCGGAATTTCTACCACGCCTTGGCGTGGAAATTCCAGCGATTTTGGTCGAGTAGTTAAATAGTCGACCTGCCCGCCAGTGCCATTTATGCCGCCGTTACAATTACCCGGCAAACCAGGCGTTGGCAGGCGGGGTTGTCGAGTCGTAAGGCCCTTAAACCAATCAACCACTTGACCACTCGACTACTCGACCAATTGCGGAACGAAGTGGAGCTAAGTTCTATAAGTGGTAGCCGAGCTTGAATATTTTAAGGAGTAAATTATGCGTATTAAAAGAGGTTTTAAAGCAAGAAAACGTCGCAAAAAGGTTTTAAAATTAGCCAAAGGATTTCGTGGAGGCCGCAGCAAATTATTTCGCACCGCTACTGATGCAGTAGACAAAGCGCTTATGTATGCTTATCGGGATCGAAGAGTTCGCAAAAGGGATTTTCGCAGACTCTGGATCCTCAGGATTAATGCGGCAACCCGCATGAATGACATGCCATACAGTAAATTCATCCACGGATTAAAAGTTGCAAACATCGAGCTTGACCGCAAGGTGCTTGCAGAGCTGGCGATATCCGATCCTTTAGCATTTACACAGATAGCCAACCTGGCTGCTCAACAGATATAAATTTTTGGTAACAAGTGGATAAAACTATAGAACAGATTAAGGAGGATGCGCTTAAAGAACTTGAAGCCGCTTCTGGCCCTGAAAGTATCAAAGCCCTTTCAGTTTGTTATCTTGGACGAAAAGGGTTGGTTACTCAATTCTTAAGAAGTATCTCAAGTCTTCCACAGGAAAAAAGAGCGGATGCCGGGAAAAAGGCAAATGAGGTAAAGAAGCTCCTTGATACAGCCTTCAAAAAAGCCTTAAAACAGCTCGAAGCAGAATCTGCGGTATCAGACGACAGAATTGACGTTTCTCTTCCCGGAAGAGTTGTAAAACGGGGTTCACTGCATCCAATTACACAAATTACCCAGGAAATATGCGATATCTTTTCCAGGCTGGGGTTTGATATAGCAGAAGGGCCGGAAGTTGAAACCGATTATTATAATTTTGAAGCCCTGAATATCCCGAAAAATCATCCGGCCAGAGATATGCAGGACACATTTTATATCTCGAAAAACATAGTTCTTCGAACACATACCTCCCCCACTCAACCCCGGATAATGGAAAAGCGGAAACCGCCTTTGAGAGTTATTGCTCCCGGCAAGGTTTACAGGTGCGATTCCGACCTGACACATACCCCCATGTTTCAGCAGGTGGAAGGGTTTTTGGTTGATAAAAAATCATCTTTCGGAGATCTAAAAGGGATACTTACAACTTTTATTCACAAGATATTTGACGATCAGACACGCCTTAGATTCCGCCCCAGTTTTTTCCCCTTTACAGAACCAAGCGCCGAGATTGATATCGGTTGCGTAATGTGCAGGGGAAAGGGATGCAGAGTCTGTTCACAAACAGGATGGCTTGAGATTATCGGCGCGGGCATGGTTCACCCTGCTTTGTTCGAAAATGTCGGATACGACACAAAACTTTATACCGGTTTTGCCTTTGGGATGGGTATAGAACGGATTGCCATGTTAAAATACGGAATTGATGACATCCGAAAATTTTATGAGAATGATTTAAGGTTTTTAAAACAGTTTTGATATGAAGGTTAGTTTAAGCTGGTTAAAAGATTATATCCCAATCAAAATGGATGCAGAGGACCTGGCTGAGGCGCTTACTATGGCCGGGCTTGAAGTCGAAGCTGTTTCAGACCGTTACAATTACCTGGATACCGTTGTAGTGGGCCGTGTTGTTGAAGTTAACCCGCACCCCAATGCCAATAAACTCAAACTTTGCAGTGTGGATATAGGCGGCCAAACAATACCTGTTGTGTGCGGCGCTCCAAATACAAAAAAGGATATGTTAGCACCATGCGCACTTCCCGGCACCTGTTTTCCCAATGGAATAATACTGGAACAAAGTAATATTCGAGGAGAGGTCTCAAAAGGAATGCTGTGCAGTCCAGTTGAATTAGGCCTCGGCATATCCGGCAGCGGCATCATGGAACTCAAGCAGAATCTTGCTGTTGGGGACAAACTCCATCATGCCCTTGGACTGTCAGACACGGTTTTTGAAATCGACCTTACCCCGAACAGGCCGGACTGTCTCAGTATTATCGGCACAGCGCGGGAAATAGCGGCCTTTCAGAAGACAAAGGTATCCTACCCTGAAATCAATGTTTCTGAACCACTGGCTGAACCACTGGCTGAATCACCGGATACTGCCGGAGATATTTCAAACTTCAGCTCTGTTACCATAATTGACCCTGATCTTTGCCCGAGATATTCCGCAAGGCTTGTTTTTGATATTAAGATTGAGCCTTCTCCTTTCTGGCTTCAGGACCGTCTTGTTTCTGTGGGTTTAAAACCGATCAACAACATCGTCGATATCACCAATTTTGTAATGATGGAAACCGGCCAGCCGCTGCACGCATTTGACTTTGACCGCCTTGCAGAAAACAGGATCGTTGTAAGGGCGGCTGAAGAAGGGGAACAATTTACAACCCTTGATCAGAAAGAACGGATACTTTCCACGGGAATGCTCCTGATCTGTGACGGTGAAAAACCGGTTGCCCTTGCGGGAGTCATGGGAGGAATGAATTCGGAAATTGAAGATTCCACCACAAGGATTCTTCTTGAAAGCGCCTATTTTGATCCTATCTGCATAAGAAAAACTTCTAAAAAAACAGGGCTTGCCACAGATGCATCCCACCGTTTTGAACGGGGAACAGACTTAGGCGGCACCGTCAAAGCATTAAACCGGGCAGTGCAGCTTATCTCCGAAATCTGCGGCGGCAAAATAATTCACGGCATAATTGATGAATATCCAAAACCTGCGCCTGAAAGGATAATCACCTTAAGCGTCGATGCTTCAAATCGTCGCCTGGGCACAAGCCTGTCTCAGGATGAAATCGAACAATATTTAAAGTCCATTGAGTTTGCTGTTGAAAAAATCGATGATGATAAGCTCCGGGTTGTTCCGCCATCTTTCAGGGTCGATATAAACAGATTTGAAGACCTGACCGAAGAAATTGCGCGTCTGTATGGTTATAATAATATTGAAACAACCTTTCCGCTCATACCCGCAGAAGCCAGACCACCGTCAAAAAAAATCGAGTTAAGAAACCGTATTAAACAGCTCATGACCTGTCTTGGTTTTACTGAAGCGATCAATTACAGTTTTATCAATAAATTATCATGTGATCGTCTTGAACTTAAAGCTGATGATCCCAAAAGACTGATGATGGATGTTTTAAATCCGATATCAGAAGATCAAGCCACAATGCGCATATCTCTGATACCAGGCCTGCTTGAAACAATGCAATACAACATATCTGTGCAGAACAGGAATCTCAAGCTGTTTGAAATCGGCAATGTTTTTTTCCATACCGGACAGAAAGACAGCCTGCCGGATGAGGTTGAAATATTATCGGGTCTCTGGACAGGGGCAAGGGTTGATGCTTATTGGGGTTCAAAAGAAATAAGCTGTGATTTTTATGACTTAAAAGGCGCTGTTGAAGAACTTTTAAGGAATCTTGGAATAATAAATACAACCTTTACCGCTATAGAGCCTGATGCCTGCTGTTATACAAAACCGGGATATTCAGCCCGGATCATTGTTGACGACAGTTTAATTGGTCTTTTAGGAGAAATTCATCCTCTTGTTTTACGGAATTATGATTTAAAGCAGAAAGCCTATGTTTTTGAGCTGGATTTCGACAAACTCATAGGAATTGTGCCTGATATTAAATTAGCAAAGCCCATACCAAAGTTTCCTGCCACATCAAGGGATATTACACTTATTGTTGACAAAGATATTGAGGCAATGAATATATTAAAAATGGTTGAAATCCTTAACGAAAATCTGGTAGAAAATTTACATTTATTTGATGTTTATGAAGGCAGTCCGATCCCGGCTGGCAAAAAAAGCATCTCACTTAGAATAACATACAGATCGGCTTTTGAAACACTTGAGGATGAAATGATAAACTCCCTTCACAAGGACATTACAGGCAGGCTGATAAAGGAGTTCGATGCGATACTTCCTGCCTGATTAATCTTTTTACGTATGCAAAATAACAGGCCATATCAAAAAGAATTGCCGGACAAACTATACTTTAAGATCGGAGAGGTCGGCAAAATTACAGAGCTTCCAACATATGTATTAAGATTTTGGGAAACCGAGTTCGCAAGGATAAAACCAAAAAGAACATCTTCAGGCCAGAGACTGTATAGCAAAAACGATGTTGAGCTTATCCTGAAAATCAAGCATCTCTTATATAATAAAAAATATACTATCCAGGGCGCAAAGCGATGTCTTAAGTCCAAAGAGCCCGAAAAAGAGGCGGATTCATCGTCAACTATACTCGATGAAATCCGCTCAGAACTTAAAAATATCCGTGATATTCTGGCCTGATCATTAAAGTATAAAACATTTGAATCGGATTTTGGATAATCATTGTTTGTTGACACTTATTGTCTTTTGTGATTTGAAAATTATATGTAACTTTGCTTTCGTGAAGGATTCGACTGTAAGGAAGATCGCCGTTTTTGGATTTGCTCTTACATCTTATAGAAAATTTGAGGAGTAAAAAATGAAACAAAAATATTTAATTCTTAAAAATGACGAAAAAAACGAGTTGATAATTAGAGAGTCCTTAGAAATAAATAAAGATATGTTTTCACTTGTCTGCGAGGAGACATACGATAATAAGGATATAGAATCGGCTATTGCAAAAGATGGAAAGCATCTGGTTTCTGTATTGAGAACAGATAATATGTATCCTATTGGGTTATATGCAGACAAATTAGCCGAATCGATTATAACTATGTATGGCACGGAACACAAAGAGCCCATTAAACTTCTTTTTGATGATGCTTTATCGTTTTCAAAAATCCAGGAAGACCTTGTAGTTTCAGAAAACGTTGAAGATGTTGAAGATAAGGTGCCTGAAGATAATGAATTGTTTGAGGATGATTTTGATAGTCATAAAATATTAAAAACTAATTGTTCCATTAAAGTGGCCGATGATGAGCCGGACGACAATGGGATTGATTCTGAAGAAGAAGAAAATTGAAGCTTCAGCGCTATCTTCGAAATATTCTTATATGCAAACAAATTAGCCGAATCGATTATGATTGTATAGTTCCGGAAAGAATCAATCCACGGAGCTTTTTTTCCTTGACAGGAGAATCAATCTAATTTATATAATTTATTAAAATTCGTTAAACGTACATTAAACGTACAAAGAAAAGGGCAAACCTGCCGAAAGGCGGTGACGCAAAGCTACGGATCTACAGCCGAAAGGCCATGACTGCCGGGTTGCCGAGGGTACGATGTGATTTAAATAACGCCTTTGGTAAGGAGATGCCGGAGGCGTTTTTTTATTTTTAGGGGCTTGCGTGAAAGGTTACGGTAATGGCGGATATCGATAAAAGGATAATAAAATTGCCCAGGTTACGATTAATCGACAAATACAATCGATGCCTGAACTATTTGCGTATATCTATTACCGACCGTTGTAATCTGCGGTGTATATACTGTGTTCCTGATGATCTACATCAGCTCCTTCCGCATAAAGAAATTTTAAGATACGAAGAAATCCTGCGTCTTGTAAGAATTGGGGTTCGCCTTGGCATATCCAAAGTCAGGGTAACCGGTGGAGAACCGCTTATACGAAAAGGGGTTTACGATTTCCTGGGCAAATTAACTAAGATAAACGGCCTTGCAGATGTCTCTCTGACAACCAACGGTATCTTGCTGAGAGATAATATTAAAAAAATTAAATCAGCCGGCATAAAAAGAATCAATGTCAGCATGGATACATTGAACAGACAAAAATATAAAGACATAACAGGGCACGACATGTTTGATCAGGTCTGGGAAGGTATAGAATTAGCTCAAAGTCAGGGTTTTGATCCTATAAAGATTAATGTGGTCGCTCTAAATGGAATCAACGATGATGAATTAACAGATATCGCCGGATTATCTTTTTCTTATCCATTTCATATTCGATTTATCGAGTATATGCCGATAGGGATTCCTCATACTAATAATATTGGCAAGCAATTGCTTGCACCTGAAATAAAAAAACGTATCAATGCATTAGGGCAATTGATTCCTGTTAAAAATGGGGTTAATGACGGCCCTGCTAAGCGTTATAAATTTAAAGGCGCTCAAGGAGAAATAGGTTTCATTCACGCTATAAGCAAACATTTTTGCAATGAATGTAATCGATTGAGATTAACGGCAAGCGGGAAGCTGAGGGCATGTCTTCTGTCAGATCATCAGGAGGATCTTAAAGGCCCTCTAAGAAAAGGATGTTTAGACAGCGAGCTGGCCGATGTTTTTCTGAGAGCTGTAAGCCACAAACCATATGACCACAATGTGGTCTGCGATCAGCCTGTCATGGTTGCGGGCCGGATGTCGGCAATTGGTGGATGATATTTGTTAATATTAACAAGGACTAAATAAGGAGGTAGGCTTTATGAATGTTACTCGAAGGAAGTTTATCCAGATTACTGGTGCCTCTGCTGCCGGTCTTGCTGTAAGCGGTTTGGGATTCGATCTTACGCCGATCAAATCCCATGCGCAGATGCTCAAGACCAAGTATGCCAAGGAGACCACCACAATCTGCTGTTATTGTGCGGTAGGTTGCGGGGCTATTGTGCATACCAGCAAGAAAGGTGACGGTCGTGTCATCAACATCGAAGGTGATCCGGATCATGTAATCAACAGAGGCTCTCTTTGTTCAAAAGGCGCTTCACTGTCACAGTTGACAGAGAATGACAACCGTCTTCTTGAACCGATGTATAGAGCCCCCTATTCCAAAAAATGGAAAAAGGTTTCATGGGACTGGGCACTGACGGAAATCGCCAAAAGAGTTAAAGCAACAAGGGATGCATCATTTGAACACAAAAATGCCAAAGGACAGGTGGTAAATCGGACGACCGACATTGTTTCAATCGGAAGCTCAGCCTTGGACAATGAAGAATGCTGGATTTATCAGGCAATGGTGCGTGCTCTCGGGCTTGTATATGTTGAACATCAGGCTCGTATCTGACATAGCGCAACTGTTGCGGCTCTGGCAGAGTCGTTCGGACGTGGCGCAATGACTAATCACTGGATTGATCTTAAGAACAGTGATTGCATATTGATCATGGGAAGCAATGCAGCTTCAAATCATCCCATATCATTTAAGTATGTTCAGATGGCACAAGAAAAGGGAGCCAAGCTGATTAATGTTGACCCCCGGTTTACAAGGACATCCTCAAAGGCGGATTTTTATACCGCTCTTCGTTCAGGCACCGATATCGCCTTTCTCGGTGGTATGATCAAGTACTTATTAGATAAAAAGCTATACAATAAAGAGTATGTCGAAAACTATACCAATGCACCGTTTATTGTTGGAAAAGCATTTAAATTCAGCGACGGTCTGTTTTCCGGCTATGAAGCAAAAAACAGGAAATATGACAAGAGCAAGTGGGCTTTTGATATGGACTCAAAGGGTGTCCCGAAAATGGATCGCTCTTTAAAGAACAGCCGCTGCGTTCTTAATCTCTTGAAGAAACATTTCAGCAGGTATAATACAAAGCTGGTTTCCTCGATTACCGGAACTCCGGAAGCTGATCTTGTAGAGGTTTACAAGACTTATGCCGCTACCGGCGCAAGGGGAAAAGCCGGCACAATTATGTATGCCATGGGTTGGACCCAGCATACGGTAGGTGTCCAGAATATCCGGACAATGGCGATGATACAGCTTCTTCTTGGCAATATGGGTGTTGCCGGCGGTGGTGTTAATGCGCTGCGAGGCGAGTCAAATGTGCAGGGTTCTACAGATCAGTGTCTGCTGTGGCATATCTGGCCCGGATATCTTAAGACTCCAAGGGCATCGAATGTGTCCCTTTCCGCCTATAACAAAAAGTGGACTCCAAAAAGCAATGATCCGCTTTCTGCAAACTGGTGGCAGAATTATCCAAAGTATTCAGTCAGTCTCTTAAAATCGTTCTTCGGCGAAAAGGCCACTAAAGCGAACGATTTCGGGTATGACTGGATGCCAAAGGTGGATGATGGGACCGATTATTCCTGGTTGACCCTCTTTGATGAAATGTACAAGGGTACTGTCAAGGGTTTGTTTGCCTGGGGTATGAATCCGGCCTGTAGTGGCGCAAATTCAAATAAGACACGCAAGGCCATGGAAAATCTTGACTGGATGGTCAATGTCAACCTTTTTGACAATGAAACAGGCTCATTCTGGAAAGGGCCTGGAATGAATCCTTCCACAATAAAGACAGAGGTTTTTATGCTTCCGGCATGTGTGTCGGTTGAAAAGGAAGGCAGCATTACCAACAGCGGCAGATGGATGCAGTGGCGTTATATGGGGCCCAAACCGCTTGGAAACAGCCTCTCTGACGGCGACATTATTATGGAACTCGGTCTTAAACTCAAAGAGATTTACAAGGAAGGCGGCGCCTTTCCTGAGCCCATACTCAACCTTAAATGGGATTACATGACGGACGGCCTGTATGACCCGCACAAGGTAGCTAAAGAGATAAACGGCTATTACCTTGAAGGCCCAAAGAAAGGGAAACTAGTAGAGTCTTTTAGTAAACTTAAAGCTGATGGTTCAACATCATCGGCAAACTGGCTTTACTGTAACAGCTATACGGAAAAAGGCAACATGTCAGCCAGGCGCAGCAAAGTAGATGCTCCGAACAATATCGGTCTGTATCCTGAATTTGCATGGTGCTGGCCTGTAAACCGGAGAATTCTTTACAACCGCGCTTCCGTTGATCTCAAAGGACAGCCGTGGGACAAAAAAGACTGGGTTGTCAGGTTTGCAGGAAATGTCAAGAATGGCAAGTATGTATCAAAGAAATGGATCGGTGATGTGCCGGACGGTGGATGGTATCCTCTCGAGAATCCTGATGGAACAAAGAGAAAGGATGCAAAGCATCCCTTTATCATGAGAAAGCATGGGTATGCGCAAATATTTGGTCCTGGCCGCGCTGATGGTCCGTTCCCGGAACATTACGAGCCGTTGGAATGTCCTGTTGAAAAGAACCTCATGAACAAGCAGCGGATTAATCCTGTTGCGCCTGTATATGGAACAGACGCTGACGCATATGCGACATGCGATCCAAAATTCCCGTTTGTCGGCACAACATACCGTGTATCAGAACACTGGCAGACAGGTCTCATGACACGTACTCAGCCGTGGCTGCTCGAACTTCAGCCCCAGGTTTTTGTGGAAATGAGTGAAGAACTCGCAAAATTGAGGGGCTTTAAGAACGGTGAGCGTGTAATGGTTTCATCTGCACGTGGATCTCTGGAGTGCACTGCTATTGTTACCAAGCGTTTTAAACCGTTTAAGATAGCCGGAAACACTGTTCACCAGGTTGGTGTTCCCTGGCATTATGGATGGCGCTGGCCTGAAACCGGCGCTGAGGAGAGCGCTAACCTGCTCACCCCGTCGACCGGTGATCCAAACACCAGGATACCTGAAACTAAAGCCTTTATGGTCAATGTAACCAAGAAATAAAAGGAGGTGATCATAGATGAGTAAATCTTTTTTAATAGATACAACTCTTTGCACGGCCTGTAGAGGATGCCAGGTGGCCTGTAAGCAATGGCATGATCTCCCTGCAGAGAAGACCATAAACCGGGGAACTTATGAGAATCCGGCTGATCTTTCATTTGACACGTATAAACTTGTCAGAATGCGTGAAGAGGTTATTAATGGAAAGTTAAACTGGCTTTTCTTCCCGGAACAGTGCAGGCATTGTATCGAGGCTCCGTGTCTTGAGACGGCAGGCGATCCCGGCGCCATATACAAGGACGATAAAACAGGGGCGATTATATTCACTGCAAATACAAAGCGTCTGAATGCCGCTGAGATCATTGAGTCATGTCCGTATAATATTCCGCGAAAAGCACCTGACGGCACACTTGCCAAGTGTGACATGTGTATAGACCGGGTTGAAAACGGACTGCCTCCGGCATGTGTTCAGACATGCCCGACAGGGGCAATGAATTTCGGAGATCGTGATGAAATGCTTGCCCTTGCCGGAAAACAGCTCGCAGTTGCTAAAAAGAAATTTCCGAAGGCCATGCTCATAGATGCGGATGATCTAAATGTTATTTATCTCGTAGGTTATGAGCCGAAACTGTACTGCAAAAATGCTATGGCCTCAAATGCTGTTTTTGACATTACAAGGCAGATGGCATTAAAACGGATGATTCGTCCGTTAACGAATATTGCTTCACGTCTGCTTTAATAAAAGCTAAGTGAACAATTAAAATAAAGGGGGAGGGGATTTTTTATCTTCTTCCCCTTTTCTATGCATTGCCTCAAATTGAGCTTATTTGTCATTTCGACTGAAGGGAGAAATCTTAAGATTCCTCACCTTTGTTCGGAATGACGGAAACGCAAGTTATTTTTGACCGAGCCCTTAAGTCAAGTTTGCTTGTAGGAGTGGCTTTCAGCCACGAAAAATGTGCGTTCCAAAGCCATAATCGCGGTTGAAAACCGTTCCTGCAAGCGGCATCTACTACTATTACTATTTCCTGGATTCCCGCAGGGAAAACCCATGGCCAATGTTAAAGGAGATTGCATGTCAGAAAATATAACCATTACATCGGATCAGATAACAAAGGCTGCTGAGTCATTAAAGGAGCTCAGGCCGGCTTACGGAGCTATTTTAGATTTTTACAAACAAATCTTTATTGCCCAGGAAGATTCCAAAGACAAGATACAGATCGACCCGATACAAATTTCTGAAGAAATGCTTTCAATAAAGGCCGATGAAGAGTTTCCTCTAATAAATCTATCTGAATTTGCAATTGATGCTAAAGCATCTAAGATGCTTTTAATAAAAATTTGCGGCATAACAAAAGAATCAAGTGGAGACATGGCCTCTTCTGTCATGGCAATACTAAAAGCTATTGACGCAGAAGAATTTGATTTTGATTCCCTGTTTTTTGGTCTTCTCGAAGAGGATGACTCCGTTTTTGAAAAGACCGTAAAGAAACACGCGATCAAAAAAGGTGATCTTGCCTTTATCGTTTACAACAGCATAAAACCTTCTCTATCGCTGTGTGCTCAGCAACTGTCAGCCTATCTTGACAAGGATCAGCCGTGGACAAAGGGATACTGCCCTATTTGCGGAAGCCATCCCGGACTTTCAATATTTGAGGGAGAAGGGGGAGAGCGTTTTCTGCTGTGCAGTTTCTGCGGGTATAAATGGTCATCGAGAAGATTGTACTGCCCATTTTGTGACAACACCGACACCAAAACACTCAACTATTTCTTTAGCGAAGATGAAAAGGAATACAGGGTTGATCTTTGCGACAAGTGCAAAAAGTACATAAAAACAATAGATTCAAGAAAGACAGAGCGTATTATATATCCTCCCATTGAACAGCTGGCGACGCTGCATCTTGACATAAAGGCTAAGGAAATGAAGTATGAAAGCGGAATAGACTTCAGTCTATAATGATTTTATAGCTCCTTTTCACGTAGTCTTTTTTCCACCACGCAATATATTCCCTTGCCCTTCATGGCTGGAATAAAGCACTTGCTGTCAGAAAGGCAGGCAGCTTGATTATGATCTCCGGCCTTCCAGCGTTTTATCAGATCAGGTTCTCTGATAAACGGCCTGCTCATGGATATATAATCCGCAACATTATTGTTAACTAACTGCTGTGCAAGAGAAAAAGATCTGATTCCGCCCACAAGCATAATTGGAAGATCAATCTTTTCTTTAAAGGCAGAAGCTGCGTCCTTGAAATAGGCTTCATTTTTTCCTGATACAATTCCTGTTCTTACAGGCCCCTCCTTTCCTGATGCAATGGTCCCGCCGCTTAGTTCGATAGCGTCTATCCCTGCCTTTTCCATCATTGCAGCGGCTTTTATGGATTCATCGAGCTCAAGGCCGCCTTCCAGGAAATCTTGTGTGTTCATCTTGATCAGCACGGGGTAGCTTTCACCGACACGCTTTCTTATGCTTTTTAACACCTCAATTAGTACAGCAGCCCTGTTTTCAAGGCTGCCGCCATATTTGTCTTTCCGTATATTATAGGCAGGCGAAAGAAATTGGCTAAGCAGGTAACCGTGTGCCGCATGTATCTGAACACCGTCAAAACCAGCCATTTTTGCGCGCTTTGCCGCCAGACCGAAATCCTTCACTAACCCCTCGATGTCCTGGAGTGTCATTTCCTGAACAGGAGATTTCCTGTAACCGCTTATAGCTGAAGGGGCAAGGGCTGTGTCGCCGGGAATGCCTGTGTTTGCATACATGCCCGCATGAGCCAGTTGCAGTATTATTGTTCCGTCATTGTCATGCACGGCATCCGTCATTTCACGCAGTCCGGGAATAAGCCGGTCTTCATATATACCAAGCTGCCAGGGCCCTGCTTTCCCCTTTTTTTGAACATAAGCGTGACCGGTAATAATCAGCCCAACACCTCCTTTTGCCAGTTGGGACATTAAATCGATCAGCCTTCTGGTACACGTCCCATCATCTTTTGCCATTCCCTCCCATGTAGCTGATCGTACAAACCGGTTCTTAATAATCATACCGTTTATATTTGTTGCTTCAAACAGTTCTGACACTTAAGCCTCCTTCGTAATATGATAAAGAACTTCAAGTGTGATTAAATTTAAAGCAGGAAACTGTCTGAGCGAATTAGAAATCGTTAAGAAAGAACCTCACACAGAATGTTATTTTTGCCTGATTATTTGCTTAAACCATCATTATTTCTTTACAGTTATGGCGGGTTCTTTCTTTATGATTTCTTATTCGTGAGTTTTTCCTGGTTTAAATTTGATTATACTTGAAGCGCATTTACCCTTCAAACATATCTATCCATGACTGAAATTTTGCAACTTTGCCTTGGCCGTATTGTTCAAGACTTTTTTTTATATCTTCAGCAGATTTTTCCTTTGGGATCAAATCGTTGTTTTTGGAATAGAACTTGTCAGCATAGCATATAATCTGTTCCTCTATTGAGACCGGCTCCATATTACGCTCAGGAAGCGGAAGATTATATTGCCTTATATCTTCAGTTGTTATTCCAACGCCGACATGCCGCTCACATACAAGCGCAAGTTTGTGCATCCCCTTTTTTTCCAATAGGTTACGTCCCAGATACCCGTGACAGATATAAGGATGCCTGCCCGCACAACCCAGCTTTGGTGTATTTGTAAGGAAAATGCCGATGTCATGGAGCATGGCCGCGTCCCTGATAAAGTCAAAATCAGGATTTAGGCGGGACACATTCTTAGCTGCATCAAGAGCCTTTTTGGCAACATTTTCACCGTGCTGTATGAGAATTTCATACACCCTGGTGCCCTGTTCGTAATATTCACCTATGATATCAAGACAATCCATAAATACGGTTCTTCTCCCGATTAGTTGATGGTTAGCGCTTCCGCTTCACTACGTGTCACTACGTGTCACTACGTGTCACTCGACCCCCTGAACCACATAAGCGCTAAGTTAAAAATTAATTATTAACAATTGATTATTGATTATTTTTCCTGCGTGAATATCATCGCCTCTATTCATATTTAACAATTAATAATCAAATGTTAATTGTGAATAATTAATGCCCTGATCCACTGACCCCTTGAATCCTTAATATCTTTTATGGTAACATTTTAGCTTTTTAAAACGAATTCAAACTTACGGATTTGTTTTGAACCGCAGAATATCGAACAAGGAATTATGAATGTCGAAGTAAGGTATTCTATCATTTTTACTACTATAAAAGATAGAGCGTAGCGATTCCACAATTCAT
>JAUWQO010000066.1 GCA_030610995.1 Desulfobacterales bacterium | reverse complement strand
TTAAAGCCCATGCAAAACAAGAGGTTTTAGTTTCGATTAAAATAACGCCAAGTCTTTTTAAAAAATTATTTCTGTCGTTGTCATCATAAAATATCTTTCGACGTTCGATTCCTCGTAATATTATATGATGTAAGGCCCCGGGGGCGTCTATGCGAGCTTTTCTTGGCATAAGAATTCTATAACTTAATATCAATCAGTTGTCAATCAATATTCCAATGGACGTCCCCGATGCCCTTTGACAAAGGGGGGCATGGGGGATTTAGGGTTGTTTTCTCAGTCAACAAGCACCTCTTGATTCTTGCGTACAGAATTAATCAGGTAAACATGAGGACTTCTTGCTAAGTCTTTTAGACTGATTACTTTTTCTTTGACTTTATTTTGTTCTATCATGCAGGCTCGGAAAGTGCCGGCAAGCAAGCCACACTGAACCGGCGGGGTATACAGTTCTCCGTCCAGCTCGACTACAATATTGGCTATGCAAGACTCGGTTACTTCGCCATTTTCATTCCACAAGATTACATCATCATATCCAGGGCATGCCGCCAACGCTTGATCATACACGCGTCGGTTGGTTGTTTTGTGATATAAAAAAAGATTTGAAGAATCGATGGGTGACTGTGCAAGACATACGTGCTGTACATGTGCAGCAATAGAATGCCGCAGTACTTCTGGTTTACAAGTGATACGTCCGTCTTTTGCCACTAACAAACGAACCTTGTGTTCGCTACGCGGGAAAGCATCTGTCAAAGAGAGAAGTTTATTGCGTATTGCATCAATATCAGCGAAAAAAGAAAAATAGACGGCGGAGTCCTTGAGACGCGCCAGATGCTGTTGCAGCAGGTAATATCCATCCTCAGGCGTCCACAGGATCGTTTCAAGAAGCGAGAAATCAGAAGATTTCTCAGTGAGTATTTTTGCCTTTGTTTGAGATTCCTCAAATTCAATCGTCTCTGTGGAATCCCAAACAATGCCGCCGCCAACGCCATATTCAGCTTGCCCTTTGATTTTATCGATAAGAACCGTCCGGATGGCAACATTGAACTGCGCTTTGCGATCGGGACTCACGACCCCGATGCTGCCTGTGTATATTCGACGCGGGCTTGTTTCAAGCTGTGCTATGATTTGCATAGTGCGGGGCTTCGGAGCTCCCGTGATGGAAGCTGGAGGGAAAAGAGCTCTTAATATCTCGGACAAACCAGCCCTTGTTTCCGCTGTGACCGTTGAGGTCATTTGCCACAGGGTTGGATATTTTTCTATAGCAAACAATCCGTCTACCTGTACGCTCCCAGTGTATGCGATCCGCCCCATATCGTTTCTGACCATATCAACGATCATGATGTTTTCCGCCCTGTTTTTTTCTGAATGATGGAGCCATTGGGCCTGCTTGATGTCGTCGTGCAAAGTCAGCCCCCTCGAGGCAGTTCCCTTCATGGGCCGAGAACTCAGCTTATTGCCATCAAGATGAAAAAACAGTTCGGGTGAAGCAGAACAGATAGACCATTCTTCTGTATTTACGAAGGCTCCATACGGGGCATTTTGCGCCTTTACCAATTCAATGAAGTATGCCCATGGATCACCGGTAAAGGGTGATGTCAGGCGATAGGTAAAATTGACTTGATATGTATCGCCTTCTTCAATATTCTTTTTAATTTTAGCGATAGCATCCTGGTAAGCATCTCGCGTCAGCGAAGGTATCCATGTTAGTGATTGGTCCAGTGATTGGTTAGGGTAACATTTTCTCGCTGTTGGAAAGCGGAGCTGTTCGGGTTGACTGTAAATTCCGAACCATATAAGGGGAAATGAACCATTCCTGTTTACCACAAGCGCCGGGTCAAAAGCCGGCGCTGCCTCGTAAGCGATGAAGCCTGCCGCATAGAAACCATGCTTGTTAACTGTTTTTTCAATTAGGTTTAACGCTGGAATGACTTCTTCAATCCTATGTGCCGAAATAATCCTCCGAGGATTATGGAAATGCAGCCAACACTGCAAATCGGTATCGTGAATCACAACGCCATTGATTATACTATCAACATTTATCATGCGCCTGAGCTTTTAATTGTTTCTTTTCAAGAATCTGTATTGCATATTTCAAAGCCAAAGGGGTGAATATCACTGTTACTGCTACCATTCCCACTACTGCGGCAAATATCTTTTCGTCAATGATGCCGGCAGAAAGAGCAAGAGAAGCCATGGCTAACCCAACTCCTGCTCTGGGAATCAATCCGGTTCCCAAAACAAGCGATTTCATCACGGGGTATCCGGTAATCTTTGCACCAAGGGTTCCGCCCAGGAATTTGGCAAACATTCCGGTCAGTATAAAAGCCATAGCAAAGAGCCCGCCATCTTTTAATACCCCGAAATCGATCTGTGCTCCCATAATACCAAAAAAAATTGGCACAAAAAGACCGTACGCAATTCCATTCAGTTTATTCTTGATCTCTTTTTGTGTAAAATCCGAGTGCCTCGCAATGATGATACCGGCCACAAAGCTCCCTATGATATAATGAAGCCCAACCCAGTCAGCCACATAACTAAATACAAATAGGGTTGAAAGAACCAACCCCACCTTTGACTCAGCAACGTTCATGTAATCAGCCAGCAAAGCAATGGGAAAAAGAACAACCCTGCTAAATAGGACGGCGCCACCAAAGAAGAAACCGATCTTTAAAATGGTAATACCCATTGTGTACAGGGAAATTACCTCTTGCGAATGTGCGAACGCAGCCAGGAACGACAGGAAAAATAATCCAAAAGTAGCATCCAGAATCGCTATTCCGAGTATATTCATGCCATAGTCAGTATGAAGGCGGTTCAAGTCCATCAATGTCCTCACAGTAATTCCAATGCCTGTAATGGAAAGGGCCAGTCCGGTGAAAAGACTTGCTATTATGCTATAATCAAACAGACGGCCTACCCAAAACCCCGCGGCAAAACAGAGAGGGAGCTCCACACAAGAAATAGCAATCGAGCGGCCTCCAAATTGCAAGAGTTTGTCTATCTTGACATGACTGTAACCCGCCATAAAAAGAAGAAACATCGCTCCGATCTGGGAAAGAACTTGCATATATTCTATTTTATACAGGGGTTCTGAAAAAAGAAATGGTCCGAGCACGTGAACACCGAGAAGGATCCCTGCCGTCAGTTCACCTAAAATGGCAGGTTGTTTTATCCTGCTAAAGATGTTTCCAATCAACTTCGAAAGAAAAAGAAGCAATGATAGGGCAAGAATCGTATCAAACATAATCGGTTATTGTCTCCTCACAACTACCTGGTAGATCAAGGGGATTATATCAGAAAGAGTAATTATACCCAGAAAAATTCCGTTATCACGCGGGCTGGCCGTTCCCTTCTTGACAACAGGAAATGTATATGTGTCGGTCTTAGCCATTTTTTTTGCAATTTTCACGATATTGTCTGAAGGATATACAGTTACCGGTTTTAAACACATAAACCGATCGACCGCACCTTTCGTATCCATCAGACTGACAAGGGTGCATGCTTCGTCGATATCGATGATGTCCATTTTTGACATAAAGTAGGCCTTTAGAAGATCGACCGCATAGGCTACACCCAGCAGGCGGCCCTTGCTTGTAACCGGAACCCCCTTGAAAGTTTTGTCCCTAAATATCTTCAGCACATTTTCAAGCCGCTCGTCAGGCTCCACGGTAATTACTTCAGTTACCATAATATCGGAAACAACGATATTGTCCAGCTTCTCTAACAGTTCGATGTCAACCATTTGTTCCTCCGTGAATTCGATCTCTATTTCCGGCAACTTGTATTCAAGATTTTGTTTCAAGTAAACAAATAAGGTTAAGTCTCACTCTAACTATCCCGTAAATCATAATCTGAGGAATATATATAAATGAAATACAGAGAATTGACTGAGAAAATCATTGGCTGTGCATATAGACAGAAAGCCCGCCCACCTCGCCTGAGCTCGCAATGGCGGGCGGGTTGAACTATTATCTTCTATCTTTTAGCTTTGTTTTTCATCTTTTGTATCTGCTGGTTGTAAAATGAAATAACCTCTCTCCTATTCAGCATTCCGATAAGAATTTGATGATCATCATCCTTAACTACCGGAAGACTATCGATGTTTTTTGTAGTAAATTTTTGAAGCACTGTGTTTAAATCATCAGATTGAGTGGCTACGATGATATCAGAGGTGCCGATATCCTTCATCACAACAAGATGTTCAATTTCCCTGGAAAAGAGTACGCTCCTGATGTCGGTGCTGGAGAATATTCCGATAAGCCTTTCATTCTGATCCATAACCGGGAAATAATGCTGCTTTGTTTTTGAAAAGTACTTCTTAAAATCTAAAAAGGTCATATCCTGGGGTATTAGCTCGACCTTTTTCACGATATGCATTAGATCCTTAACCTTTATGGTCTGCAGAATATCTACAAAAAACTCGCCCGCATGAGCAGGTGAGTCGATTTTTCTTTTGACCTGCTTTTGATAAATAGTCCATTTCTGGGCTGCCAGGTATGACAGGGAACATACAAGGAGGCTCGGCAGAAGCAGATGATATGAATTGGTCATTTCACTGACAAATATAATTGTTGAAATCGGTGTGTTTGAAACAGCGGTGAAAAAACCTGCCATGCCGACTATGACAAAAGCGCCCGGTTCTGTTACAATGCCCGGCATGATTTGATGAAACAGCTTCCCGACAGCGCCGCCTATTGCTCCGCCTATAACGATAGACGGGCCGAACACCCCTCCACTTCCGCCAGATCCTATTGAAAACGATGTGGTAAGTATCTTGCCAAAGGCAAGCAGTAACAAGAAGGGGATGGTCAGTTCATTATTAATGGCTTGCTGGGCAAAGCCGTATCCAAAAGCAAGAGTTTGGGGCAAAAAGAAACCCACTATGCCCGTACAGAGTCCCCCTATGGCGGGTTTTATGTGATTTGGAATCTTAAAGGACTTAAACAGACTCGTTACGCCGTAAAATAATTTAATATATAATATCCCTGTGCCCACAAGAACAAAGGCAAGAATAATATAAGGCCCTAACTCTAATGGATTACGGAACAGAAAATCAGGGGATTCAAACAAAGAACCCCAGCCGAATACCAGGCAATACAGGCAGTAAGCCACCACCGAAGATATTCCGGCCGGTATGATGACCTCGGATTCAAACTCGGGATCCCTGTAGAGCACTTCCGCGGCAAAGAGGGCGCCGGCCAGGGGCGCCCTGAAGATACTGCCCACACCCGCGCCGATTCCTGCGGCCATCATTATTCTTCGTTGCCTGTCTGAAAGCTTTAACTTTGTTGCCAGAAATGACCCAAAGCCGGCTCCTATTTGGGCTATTGGCCCTTCTCTTCCGCCGGAACCACCGGTTGTAAGGGTAATAGCGGATGCTATTGTTTTAATTATCGGGACTCTGCCCCGAATAAATCCGCCCTTTGTATGATATGCATCAATTGCGGCATCCGTTCCGTGTCCTTCGGCTTCCGGCGCAAAGGTATATACCAGCCATCCACTCAATATCCCTCCAAAAGCAGGCAGCAATAAAAGAGTATAACGGCTGAAAGGTGTGTTTGTCGGCGTGAGCAGATGATGTTCTCCGGCAGGGGAAGGAGGCCGGTAGCCGGCTATAAAATCCATGAAATAATGGAGCCCAAGCTGACAGAGGTAATGAAAAACAATAGAGCCTAATCCTGCAATAATACCTATTACAACAAAAGTAAGGGCCCATTTGCTTGCACGGGCTATGTCGATAGAGCGGTCTTTTAAGGCAATTGCCTTAAACCATTTTTTCAATCTCATCACTTTATATTTTTGAGATCTTCTACTCCCTGGAGTATAATATTAAACAGTTCAGGGATATCCTTTTCTTCCAGGCATGAAAAGGCAATTCTTAAATTCCTGTCACCTATGGAAATAAGCCCCACTCCATATTTATCTAAAAGGTGAAGTCTTAAGGTTTCGGCATCTGTTGATTTTAATTTTACACACATAAAATAGCCGGAATTAAACGGATAAACATCCCAGGCATCTTTGTATTTCGGATCAGACACAACAGCTTTAACGCATTGCGCTCTGCTTTTAAGTATTTCAAATTTCTCTTTTTTTTCTACGGGATAATTTTCATGCTGCATGGACCTTAACACAATGGATTGACCAAGATGGGAAGCGTTTGATATGGAACCCCTTACGCAACCCGCTGTCTTTTTCTCCAGGGCATCGTATACCGGTGCAGTATCGCCATTGATTTTACAACCGTAGGTAATAAAACCGACCCTTAAACCCCATACATAATTTTCCTTGGTGGCGCCGTCCATCTTTATGGCAAGCAGTCTATGGTGTTTATCGCAAAGCCGGGCAAAAAGTGATTCTTTTATGGTTTTTTCTTCGTAAAAGAGCCCAAAATAGGCGTCATCTGTAACAGCAATTATGTTTGTGCCCTTATCGGCCAGATCGGTTAAAATATTAACAATGCTATTTCCTTCCTCTTCGGTCACTGTATAGCCGGTTGGATTATGCGGAAAGTTGAGCAAAACAATTATCTTGTCATGTTTTTTTGCTTCATCAACAACCTTTTCCTCAAAGGCCTTAAGGTTAAATCGGCCATCATCCGAAAACAGGGAATACTTGCTTATGTTTCCTTGTTTTCTTACGTTCATAATCATATTGTAGTTGCCCCACATCATATCAGGCAATATGATCACGTCTCCGGGATTTATCCAGAGATCTGCAAACACACTTACAGCATGAGTTATGCCGCAGGTAACAATCGGGACGCTTATATGTTTATTTGCAAGGGAAGGGTTCTTTTCAAATATTGAATTTTGCCAGACCTGCCTTAAATCGGTAATCCCAAATGATGGGGCATAGGTTAATGATTTCTTTGCCCGTATGCCGGTAATTGCGGCCATAACCGAATTAAAACGCATGGTTTTACCCTGTTCCTTTGCAATACCTATTGTTGCATTTAATTTAAAGGCTTTTTTCTTTGCCTCCGCGCTCTGGCTTAAAATCCCTTTTGGGAAAAAGAGCTCTTTGCCGATATCAGACAACATCTCCATGATATGAGGATTGCCTGCTGTGATTGTGTTGTTAAGCTGTTTTGCAATTGGATTCATAAATACGATCTCCTTTGGAAGCCGATATTAAAAGAAGAAAACAAAAAGCCTGAAAACTTTCGACCTGTGCGGTTAATCCTCTCAAATCCCCTCTAACAAGAGGGGTGGACGCGAAGCAGCACATTATCCGAAGCGCAGATGTAACAACATATCACATGAACACACCCCTAAATCCCCTCTTATTAGAGGGGACTTGAACAATTATCTAACCGCATACGTCGAAAATTTTACATAAAAATATTATTTTTTACAACAAAAAACCCCGCCACGTAATTGGACGGGGTTTACCTGTAGATCGAAAACCGCATTACCTGTTCCCTCTCTTGGATGCCTTAAGTGGATTGATCTTTGTTTTTGTGGAAGCAGAAGCTGTGGAAACATGAGAGGCAAAGTTGCAGGACCCATTTCCCCATTTCAATGAAGGATCAGGACATGCAGTGCAGTACCAGCCTGATGAAAACTCAGCGCTACGATTGCAGCCATCACACTGGTCCACGATCTTATGGCAAATCCCTCCGTTGTAAGAGCAGCCTTTTTTTGTCATAAAAGGACACTCTAAACCTTCCTTGATCGTTGTACAAACCATTGGAATCACCTCCTTTACGAGTTAGTATAAAATAAAACCGATAAAATGTAATCAAACAACTATTTATTGTCAAATAAGATTTTGTAAATTTTTTTACATTCCAGGGCCATCCGGGTGTAATTCAAGAGTGTTGGTTGAGCGAACATATTAAAATCCCCCTAACCCCCTTTAGAAAAGGAGGAATGGTTGAAAGTCCCCCTTTAGAAAAGGGGGATTTAGGGGGATTTTTACCAACAGTCGTGAATTACACCCCGGCCATCCTTGGCAAGCAGTGATGTAGGGTGCATTTTATGCACAGTAATGGTGCATAAAATGCACCCTACATGCTCGGCCTAAAATTGAATGCGTTCATCAACAGCACAAAAGCAAGAAGGCCAAATTTCCAATTTCTATTTTCTAATTTCAGCGTTCCGTGAACGTTTACGACCTTTTAAATGGAAGATCGTAAAATTTTACTTATTTTTCCAGAGAGTTCTTTTATGGTGAACGGCTTCTGAATAAAACCATTACAGCCTCTTTCCAATATCTCGCTGGCTTCACCATCAATACTGAAACCACTTAAAAGCAAGACTTTGATATCCGGGTTGATCTCCTTCATGCGGTCATAGGCTTCACCTCCCCCAATATTCGGCATAATCATGTCCAAAAGAACTATGTCTATTTCACCCCTATTCTTCCTATAAATTTCGATGGCTTCTTTTCCATTTCCGGCTGTCAGCACCCGGTAGCCTAAGGCCTTTAATACCTCCTGGCCTACTTCCAGCACTGACTCTTCGTCATCTACCAGCAGGACCGTTCCGGTTCCCTTAATAAACTCTCCGGTACTTCCGGCAGCTTTCTGGAACTTCCTTTCCGATGCAGGAAGATAAAGACTAAAGGTTGTCCCTCTGCCCTTCCTGGATTCCACTTCAATATATCCGCTATGGCCCTTTATGATACCGTAAACAGAAGCCAGCCCAAGACCTGTGCCGCGGCCCATTTCCTTGGTTGTAAAAAACGGCTCAAAGATCCGTTCGGCTGTCTCTTTATCCATACCCATGCCTGTATCAGTAACAGTCAACAGGACATAGTTTCCCGGCTTTACGTAATATAATTTGCTCTTTATATCATTGTGAGTAGCATTCATGGTTTTCAAGATAAGATCTCCGGCGCCGGGCCTGCCTGCCGCTCCATCGGCGTGGGTAGACATGGCATCGGCGGCATTCATAAACAGATTTAAAAGCAACTGCTCGATTTGTCCCTCGTCTGCCTCTATTGCAAATAAGTCCTCAGCAAGCTCTCGATGAATCGTTATCTCCTTTCTGGTTCTGCCAAAAGTGTCAGAGGTCTCTTCCACTAATCGGTTTAAGCTAATCGGCCTGATCTCATATCGTCCCTTCCTGGCGTACCCGAGGAGCTGTGCAGTCAGTTTGGATCCGCTTTTAACCTGTTTTTCAATGTTTTTCAGCTTATTGTAATCTGGACTCGCAGGATCAGTATTAAGCAGTATTAAGGATGTATTTCCGAGTATCGCCATCAGGATGTTGTTGAAGTCATGGGCTACGCCTCCTGCCAAAGTTCCGATAGACTCCATCTTGTGGGCATAGCGAAGCTGTTTTTCCAGCCACTTGCGTTCGGTGATATCGTTACCAACACAGAGGATTTCCACTATCTTTCCATCTTTGTCACGGATCGCCTTGTTCGTCCATAAGATCCACACCGGTTCACCGTTTCGTCGCATATTTTCATTCTCATTAGCGGCGTATCGCTCAGGATGAAGCCCGATGTCCCGGATCATTGACGCAAGGTTGCGCCCGGCGCTATCTGTCTCAGGCACTATCGTGCCGACCACGTTCTTGCCGAGTATCTCATCCTCTGTATAACCGAAAAAACGTTGAGCAAACTCGTTGAAAAAGGTTATGTTGCCCTCAGTGTTTCTTCGCAAAATAATGCTGTTGGCGTTCTCTACGAGTTCGCGGTACCTGGCTTCGCTCGCTCGTAGCTTCTCCTCTGCCAGCTTGTGGTCGGTGATGTCTCTGGAAATTTCTATGACTGCAACGGGCTTTCCATCTTTATTCCTTAACGCGACATTAGCGGTACAATAAAAATACCTTATTTCTCCATTGCTATCTATCACTTGGGTATCATGCTCATGAATCTTTCCATCTTGAAATGATTTAAGAGTAAGGCAGGGATATGGCTTACAAGGTTCCTTTCTTTTATGGTATGCTTCAAAACATTTCTTGCCAACGATATCGTCACCAAATATCTTCCTGGCTATTTCATTGGCCCAGATAATATTCAGGTCTTTATCCATCATGCTCATGTGATCGCCAATAGACCGCAACATGGCATCAAATCTTTCCTCGCTTTCTCGCAGCGCCTCCTCTGCCAGGGTTCGCTCTGCAATCCTTTTTTCTTCAATCTGAAAGATATCCCAAAAAAGGCGAGCCCCGACATGGTCCATCAGCCTGACATGGTCCGGCTTGGTCCTGGAGATTTCATTGGCCACCTCCACGCGACCCGTCAACTCGATAATCATATTAAGATCTTTGAGCCTGTATAGATCACGGTAATCCGTTGTTGTATAAATCCCTTTTTCCTGTGCATAGCAATAACCCACGGCCCTGGTATCGATATCGGCAACTCCGATGACCTTCATCCGAAGCTGGCTGAGCTTTTCGGCCAATATCATATCCATAATCGCCTTGAATCTAATGCCGCCGCCCACAATGGCAACGTTAAGAGTCTTAACCTGTTCCATAATTTAATCCTTTTAAACTCTGTAAGCGTTCACGGAACGTTGAAATTGGAAATTTGGCCTTCATACTTTTGTACCGTTCTTCCCAATTTCCAATTTCTATTTTAATCTCTCCCAAATTTCTACTTTCCAATTTCAAGTTTCAAGCCCCGCCACGGCGGGGCTACTAAACTTTTTTGAGTTTACACGTAATGAAAAAAGAGATCAAATTATTGCTAATCGAACGATTGACAAATTACATAAAATTACCTATTTATTACAAATTAACCAAATAAAACAAGGAAAAAATCGCAAATGATTATACAGGAAGCCATTGATGTCCTCAAAATAGAGGCGGAAGGGATACTTAAATTAACTGAGCGTATTGATGATAATTTCTCCAAAATGGTGGATATTATATGCGATTCCAGCGGACGCTTAGTGGTTGCGGGTATCGGAAAGTCCGGAATAGTGGGACGGAAGATAGTAGCGACCTTAAACAGCACAGGAACAAGATCTGTATTTTTGCATCCTGTTGAAGCCATGCATGGAGACCTGGGCATTGTTAGCCGTGACGATGTGTTTCTTGCCCTTTCCAGCAGTGGTAAAACCGATGAGCTTAACATACTGATACCAAGCATCCGCAAGATAGGGTGTGCAGTTATAGCCTTTACGGGTGATAAAAATTCCCCGCTGGCAAAACAAAGCGATATTGTGATAGATGTTAGCGTGGAAAGGGAGGCATGCCCTTTAGGCCTTGCCCCTACCGCAAGCACAACCGCCCTGCTCGCCATGGGAGACGCCCTTGCCGTGGTATTAATTAATAAAAAGCATTTCAACTCAAGCGATTTTAAAAAGGTTCATCCCGGCGGCATGTTAGGCCGGCGCCTGGTCGGCAAAGTTAAAGATATTATGTTAACAGGCAAAGCCATACCTTACGTTTTTGCTGAATCATCCATGGAGGATGCTATTAACAAAATTGAGCGTCTTGAATTGGGAGTTACTTTTGTGTTAAAATCGGATTTCACACTTGCCGGCATAATAACCGATGGCGATATAAGGCGTTGTATTGTTAAGAAAAAGCCTATTTATGAATTGAAGGTCGAAGATGTCATGACAACAAATCCACGAACTATAACTTTGGATTCTCCGGCGTATGATGCTCTGAATATGATGGAGCTGCACCAGATTACAGTCCTTCCGATAACAGACTCTTCTGGCAAGGTTCAGGGGATTTTGCATCTGCACGATATATTGGGCAAAGGTGAATTTAAGTTTAATGGAAGGTAAAGGGATTTAGAAGGCATTATGAACTATAATAATATTGACACAAAAATACCGACCCTGGGAAAGTCAAAAATAGCCTCTCCGATCCAGCAAACAGACAGAGGCTCATACAGCCAGAACTTTATTTCCGACAACGACAGGGTATTAATCGACGTAAATTTATCTAATGTCACAAAGATGATTAAGGAGGGCGAAAAGCTTCCCGCCTTTGAACTGGCCGGCCCCAGAAAAAAAATATACTTTGACCCGAGCAAACTACGGTGCGCCCTTGTAGCTTGCGGCGGACTTTGCCCCGGTCTTAACGGAGTAATTCGATCAATCGTTCTGGAGCTTTATTATGGATATGGAGTCCGGAATATCTACGGTATTCAGTATGGACTGCAAGGCTTTATTCCAAAATATGGCCATGATATCCTATCTTTTACGCCCAAGACTATTGAAAAAATTATTAGAAAGGGCGGCTCCTTTTTAGGATCTTCCAGAGGCCCCCAGGATGTTGATGAGATTATCGACTGTATGGAAAGGATGAATATCGGAGCGCTTTTTATGATCGGCGGTGATGGAACTTTGATGGCTGCATCAAAAATAAACGATGTCTTAAAAAAAAGAGGCCTTAAAATCAGCATTATAGGAATACCTAAGACCATTGATAATGATATTTATATGGTATCAAGGTCTTTTGGCTTTGATACAGCGGTTGATGTAGCCACGCAGGCGATCAGGGCTGCGCATAATGAAGCGTTAGGATATCCCAACGGCATCGGGCTTATAAAACTGATGGGCAGGCATTCCGGTTTTATTGCGGCAACAGCCGCATTAGCGCAGCAGGATGTAAATTTTGTTTTAATACCGGAGGTCGATATTGACCTTAAAGGGCCCGACGGTTTTTTTACAGCTCTTGAAAAACGACTTAAAAGCAGAAGGCATGCAGTGATAGTTGTGGCAGAAGGGGCAGGCCAGAACCTGTTCAAAACGAGTAAAAATAAAAAAGAGATGTACGATGAATCGGGAAATATCAGGCTGCATGATATCGGGCAGTTTTTAAAGGATGCAATTACAACCTATTTTAAAGAAAAAAATATTTCCATGACCCTTAAATATATCGACCCAAGCTACATGATAAGGAGTCTGCCGGCCAATTCCAACGATCATGTGTTTTGTAGTTTTTTAGGACGTGATGCTGTCCATGCAGCTATGACCGGCAGGACAAATATGCTTATTGGCCACTGGAATGACCATTTTGTGCATATTCCCATCAGCCTGTCGGCAGGGAAGCGAAAACATGTTGATCCACACGGAAAGCTTTGGCTCAACGTCCTTGAAGCAACAGGGCAGAGCTCATTGAAGAACCAGTAACAGCTGAACGTCGAACATCGAACATCGAACGTTGAACATCGAATGATGAAATCGCTCCTGCCCGCCATCGCGAGTCGTACTCAATGCTCTTCGTTCTTTTGTTGTCTCGCTCAGGCGAGGCGGGCGGGTCGCTCCGCCGGTTTATAAATTGGCAGAATTCCTTATTCAAAATTCGATGTTGGACGTTCGACCTGCCCGCAATGCCTTTGGGTGGTCTTGGTAGAATGTCCTTGTGTCTCGGCCCGGTGACAATGATCATGCCACCATCGTTTGTGATGCATGGCAGGCGGGTGTTGGACGTTCATAGCCTTTTAGCTTGATGGTTGCGTCCTTGATTAAGCAGCCGATATATTACATCTGCATGCTTTCCGGCGGCTCCTTTATGCGATATCACGGCTTGAGACGCTAATTTGCCGATAGCAACCGCTTTGTGTGGATTGGCAAGATAGTATATCGCTTTTTCAGCTAATTCCTGACCATCCTTTACCTGAATGCCGCCGCCTGTTTTGTCGAGAAGATCCTTTGCATCAAGAAAATCCTCCATCGAAGGTCCATAGAAAACAGGTTTGCCCCAAACTGCCGCCTCAAGGATGTTTTGTCCTCCAAGCGGTACCAAGCTACCCCCGCAAAATACTATTGAGGCAATGCTGTATGTGTTCAGAAGCTCTCCGATCGTGTCCACAATAACTATTGGCGCTGTCCTTAAACAGTTTTGTTTATCAAGATCGCTTCTTAACTGACATGCAAAACCTTGCTCTTTAACCAGCTTTTTTATGTAACGCACCCTTTCAACATGCCTTGGCGCAAGAATCAAAAGGGTTTCAGGGAAGGATTTAATGATTCTGCCATAAACATCAAGAATGATTTTTTCCTCAGACCTTCGGGTGCTTCCTGCCACAAAAACAGGTTTTTCTCCGTTAATATTATAGATGCTTTCCATTTTTGTTTTAATTCCTGCATCAGCCTGGTTTAACAAAAGATCATATTTTGCGTTCCCGTTTATTTCTATCCTTTCTCCGGGCGCCCCGATCATTTCTATGCGGTGAGCATCAGCCTCGTTTATCATGCTAAAGGCATCAACAAGGTTTAATGTTGCCTTCATTAATGGCCTGATTTTTAAGTACCCCTTAATTGTTCTAATGGAAATTCTGCCGTTAACAAGTGCTGTTTTGATGCCCAGTCTGTGGGCCTCAACCAGCCAGTTCGGCCATATTTCAGTTTCAAGACATACCAAAACGTCCGGTTTTAGGATAGATAAAGCCTTGCGGGCAGATAAAATAAAATCAACAGGCGCATAAATACATGTTGCCATTAATCGGCGATTGCCGGCGTTAAGTTTGTTTTTGGCAAAGGCTTGCCCATGTTCTGTTGTGGTCGAAAGTATAACAGCACAATCCGGCATTAAAGCTTTGAGTGATTTGATAATAGCTATAGCTGAGCTCACCTCTCCTACTGAAACAGCATGCATCCATATTCGCGGCGATCCGGAAATAGTCCTCACAAGCCGGTTAGGGTATAATCCAATACGCTGGCTTATGCTCTGGCTATATCTGCCGCTTATGCGTGAATAAAACCAGAAAGGCGGGAAAAATGAAAAAAAAAGAAAAGAGCTGATAAAACTATATGCTGTATATGCAAAATTCATTTTCGAAATGTGTTAAGTGTTAGGTTTGTAGCTATTCAGCCACAGATCTACGCTGATCATTACTGATATTTTTTCTTTTATTGTAATAGTTCAGCCACAAAGTCACAAAGTTACCAAGGTTATAATATAATTCTTAGTAACACTTTAGCTTTTTAAAACGAATTCAAACTTACGGATTTGTTTTGAACCGCAGAATATCGAACAAGGAATTATGAATGTCGAAGTAAGGTATTCTATCATTTTTACTACTATAAAAGATAGAGCGTAGCGATTCCACAATTCAT
>JAUWQO010000035.1 GCA_030610995.1 Desulfobacterales bacterium | reverse complement strand
CGTTCGATGTTGGACGTTCGACCTGCCCGCAATGCCTTTGGGTGGTCTTGGTAGAATGTCCTGGTGTCTCGGCCCGGTGATAATAATCATGCCACCATCGTTTGTGATGCATGGCAGGCGGGTGTTCGATGTTCATTTTTTCTTCAATTCCTCAATTCCTCAATCCTTTGTCTATTTGCTTATATTCCATCTTTTAAGATCTTCGATCGCATCATAATCTGTCATATCGCATTTTATCGGGGTTATAGAGATAAAATTCCGGCTAATTGCCGCCCCGTCAAGATCTGAATTTTTATAGGAGGTTTGGGGATCGGTTCCCTGCCAGTAATATGTGCGGTTTCGCGGGTCGGTTCTTTTTTCAATATATTCGGTGAAAAATTCGATTCCCTGTTTGCTTATGCGGATTCCGGCTATATCTTCCCATGGCATATCCGGGATATTAACATTAAGAAATGTTCCGGAAGGAAGTCCGTTATTACAAACATTTTCTGCAAGCTTTTGTATAAAACGTGTAGCATCATCATAGTTTGCGATTTGATGCCCGCCTGCCTGTGCAGGCACGGCAGACAGGTGGATTGATACGGAAATTGCCCGTATGCCATATAAGGCGGCCTCTTTAGCGGCGGCAACAGTCCCTGAATAGTTGATATTAACGCCGACATTTGCGCCTGGATTTATTCCTGAAATTACGATGTCGGGTTTGCTGTCTAATATTTCAAGAATGCCTAATTTGACGCAATCAGCAGGGGTCCCATTGACGGCATATCCCGTATATCCGCCATTTACCGCAACTATGGTCGCGCGAAGCGGTTCATGCAGCGTTATGCCGTGTCCCACCGCACTCCGCTCACGATCAGGAGCTATTACGGCTACGGAATGTTGATCGGCAAATCTTGCATATAATGCCCATAGCCCGTCAGCATAAATGCCGTCGTCATTTGTCAGGAGAATATTCATCTTAAAACGGGATGTCATCATCCTTGGTTTCAGAGCCCGGCGGCGCAGGCATATCCGGTTCGCCTGCGGCGGATTTATTAATATACGATCCGCCTGCATTGCTTGAGTCTTTTGCGCCGAGAAACTGTATATCAGATGCAACAATTTCTGTGGTGTATCTTGTTACGCCATCCTTTTCCCAAGACCTTGTCTGCAGGCGGCCTTCTATATAAGCCTGTCTTCCTTTTGCAAGATATTCACCGCATAGTTCACCCAGTTTCCCGAATACAACGATTCGATGCCATTCTGTGCGTTCCTTTTTTTCTCCGCTATTCTTATCTTTCCATTCCTCGGATGTTGCTATGCTGAAATTTGCTATTGCGAGACCGTTTGGAGTATAACGAAGTTCAGGATCTCTGCCCAACCTGCCGATCAGCATTGCTTTGTTTAAACCTGACATGTTTTACCTCCTTAAATATTGATGACCTGATGAGTGATTAATGATAAATACAGAAAACTGTTCATTGTGTCAATCAGAGCGAGAGTTGTTGATTAAAACTATCTAAACATGGAAAGTATCTTGCCAGGCAATGGCACTGCAGAGCATAGCGCCCCATGAGGACACACCTCTATGCAGCAGTAACACCTGATACACCTGTCGTAGTCAAAATCGATCCCTTTTTCCTGTTTAGTAATAGCCTTTGTGGGGCAGTATTGCCAGCATTCACCGCATAATTGACAGATATGATTATTTACTACAGGCCTCTGGAGCAGGTGCTTTCGCATGAACTTATGGAACAGTTTCGGCCCGAACATAAGAGGCGTTTGCGCTGGAAGCAAAAAATCATTAACCATATAAAAATCTCCACTTATATATATCTTATCGCCGACCAGCCCTGTTTTTTTTGCCTCTTTTACGGTGAGCAGGTTATCCGGTTCTATCCCCAACATACTGCATATAGCCATGTCTGCGGCAGGGGCATTATTGCTTCCGACAAGTATGCCCAGATGCCGTGGAAGGCCGCTTTTGCCCGGGCCCCGTGCTTCCATGGCTAAAATGCCGTCAATTATCGTAATTGACGGTTTTATTGCATTGTAGATTTGGACAAGGAGTTTTGCAAAGATTTCCCTGTCAATACCGCTCCTAAAGTGCCATTCCGGTTTTTTAAAGCCGACAATGCATCCAAACAGGTTTTTTACGCCAAGGCTAAGGAGCATCTGGGAGTGGGTTTTAAGTTTTGCCAGGTTTATCACAACATCGGCTTCAACAGCATCCTTTGCGATATCTATACTGCCGAAAGGTTCGCCGACATCTACCTTTACAGAGGTTTTGAACTCTTTAAATTTAACATCAAGACCTTCAATGGCCTTTTTATATCCGCCTTCTTTGAGTATCTTTTCAAATGAACCCGTAGCAGGGCTGTCGGAAATCTGAGCATGAGCTCCTTTGCTTTGAATATATTCGGCAACTACCCTGACAACAAGCGGATGGGTAAGGATCGCTTTTTCAGGTTTGGCCGGCAAAAGAAGATTCGGTTTAATCAGAACCCTGTCATGTTTTTTAATACAATCTCCACCTATGGAGTCGATCATCTCAAAAAGTATCGGCTTTAAGGTTTCATAATCATACGCAGCTTTTTTGAATATTACTTTATGCATTTCTTTTTATCATTATCTTGATGACCTCGTAAAAAATCCCTAAAAGGTTTTTTACCCGAATAATACTTTTTATCAAGCTATTTTATAATTCAAGTTTTGCACTTCTTATGATTTGTCACAACAAGTCAAACAGGAACAAGAATAAAGGTTTTTTTATCGCAATTTTTTGCAAATTGGAATATTAAAATAACGTGTCATTGAAATCGCACTAAATTTTGTTTTTGAAGCGCTTGCCGTGCTCAGGAAGCTCGATGCGCAGTACGGAAAGGAAGCTAAAGGTTTTTGGGCCGGAATTTAAAATTTAACATGTGCCAAGGAAGCTTGATGCGTGGTACGGGAATGGAGAGGATATATGCTTAATACAGAAAACACCATTTTGATTCTAATCGATGTTCAGGGCAAATTGGCCAATCTTATGCGTAAGAAAAGTATGCTGTTTGACAACCTTCAAAGACTCATAAAAGGAATGCAGATTCTGGGGATTCCCATCATCTGGGTTGAACATTGTCCTGAAGGCTTAGGGCCGACAATTCCTGAAGTCGCTGATCTTCTATCTGACATTAAGCCTATAAGTAAACATAGTTTCAGTTGCTGCGGCAGTGATGAATTTATGCAGGAGATAAAAAAATTAAACAGGCAACAGGTTTTAATCGCAGGCATTGAAACTCATATCTGTATTTATCAGACTGCTATGGATTTATTGGATTTGCAGTATGAAATTCAGATTGTTGCAGATGCCGTTTCTTCAAGGACCGTGGAGAATTTTAAGATCGGGCTGGAGAAAATCAAAGATTTAGGGGCTGCGCTTACAAGCACTGAGACTGCATTATTTGAATTGTTAAAGGAGGCCACAGGAGAAAGATTTAGGGAGATTCTCAAGATAGTGAAGTAAAGACCTTTGCAAAACTGAGCTGTGTGAAAGACCTTGACATCAATAGAAATTGAAAATAATATTTAATGTTTTCAACAGGCTGATATTTGGAACTATTGTTTCGCTCAACCATCTATCTCATGCAAAAGGCTCATGCAAAAGGCTTTTTTTAAGACAGCCAATTGCCGATACTGGACTTTAACCGGTGGAAATCGATCTGGATGGCATTGTTATAATTGTTGGAAACTACGGCAGCGGAAAAACCGAGGTTTCCATCAACCTTGCCGTGAATCGTAAGCGAGCCGGGTTAGAGGTTCGTATCGCAGATCTTGATCTGGTTAATCCTTATTTTAGAACACGTGAGGCAAAGGCACGGCTTGCTGAACTTGGGATCGAGGTGGTTGTGCCTCCAAAGCAGTATATGCAGGCCGATCTTCCCATCCTGAGCCCTGTTGTGGCGGGGATGATCAGGCAACCAAGCCAACTTACATTGCTTGACACGGGCGGTAATGATGTCGGCGTAAATGTGCTTGCAGCGCTTGGCGATGCGTTAAGCGGCAAGAAAATTCATGTGCTTCAGGTTGTAAATCCATTTAGGCCCTTTACAGACACCATTAGAGGGTGTTTAAAGATTCGCTATGAGATAGAAAGGGCCTCAAGGTTATCTATAAGCGGCATTATCGGCAATGCAAATCTTATCGATGAAACAACTGTTAAGGACATATACACAGGTTATGATTTTGCATTGGGATTATCAAAGGAAAGCGGATTGCCTTTAAAGTTTGTTACGGTCACGGCAGAGCTGATGCCGGAAATAGATATTAAACATTTTACCTGTCCGGTATTATTAATAGAAAGGCAGCTTGTCCCGCCGTGGAAAAGGTCTTTTTCTCTTACTTCAAAAATGGAGTAAAATATATGGCATATAAGCATTATATCGATAGCAACAGATGTAAAGGGTGCGGGCTATGTGTGGCCGTATGCCCTAAAAAGGTTTTGGAACTGTCTGAAGAAATCAACACAAAGAGCTATTTCCCCGTATATCAGGCACGCCCCGAAGATTGTATTTTTTGCGCAACATGCTGCATTATGTGCCCGGATATGGCTGTAACCATAACCGAAGAGATCGAAGACAGGCCGAAGCAGCCGGCATAAACGGAGGAATATTATGGGAAAGATATTAATGAAAGGGAACGAAGCTATCGCAGAGGCTGCGATAAGGGCTGGATGTCTTAATTATTTTGGCTATCCTATTACTCCTCAATCCGAGGTTGCAGAATACCTGTCCCGCCGGATGCCTGAAGTCGGAGGCGTATTTTTGCAGGGAGAAAGCGAAGTTGCGGTTTCATATATGCTTTTTGGAGCGTCAGCGTGTGGCGCCAGGGTTTTTACCACTTCCTCCAGCCCTGGTATAAGCCTTATGGGTGAAGGGATCAGCTATATTGCCGGCGCCCAGTGCCCGGCCGTGTTTGTAAATATTATGCGAGGCGGTCCCGGACTGGGAGGAATACTTCCATCCCAGTCTGATTACTTCCAGGCAACAAAAGGCGGAGGGCATGGCGACTACAGGTTGCTTGTCATGGCGCCCGCAAGTGTTCAGGAGGCCGTTGAGATGATAATGCTTGCCTTTCCTCTTGCGGAAAAGTATCGCAACCCGGTGATGCTTTTAGGCGACGGCTTGATAGGCCAGATGATGGAACCGGTAGAATTTCCTGATCACCTTAACTCAGAGCCGACCAACAAGGATGAATGGGCTACAAACGGAATGGACACACGCGGAAGCAACAAGCGCAACCTGGTAAAATCTCTTTTTCTGGATGCAGGCAAGCTAAACGAACATAATCTTATGCTAAAAGCCAAGTACGACCGGATGAAGCGGGAAGAGATAAGATACGAACTTTATAATATAGAGTCTGATTACAAAACGCTCATTGTAAGTTATGGAACAATGAGCAGAGTATGCAAAACCGCCATAGACAATATGAAAGATGAAGGGCTTGAGGTTGGGATGGTAAGGCCTCAAACTCTCTTCCCATTTCCTGAAAAAGCCATATATGAAGCTGCTTCCAAGGAAAGCTGCAAGATAGTTGTGAGCATTGAGATGAGCATGGGCCAGATGGTGGAGGATGTGGAGAGATCTGTTAAAGGCAAACTTCTTGTCAGATGGTATGGGAAGTGTGGCGGCGATGTGCCGACTCCGGAAGAGGTTATCGAAGCCGTTAAATCTTTTAATAAAGGAGCATAAATATCAATGGGCAAGACATTCGCGAAACCGGAAGCTCTTTCTGACCTGCATACTCATTACTGCCCTGGATGTACCCACGGCATAATACACAGGCTAATAGCCGAAGTGATCGACGAACTGGGCATCAAGGGTCGTACCGTTGGCATTGCGCCTGTTGGGTGCGCGGTTTTGGTTTATAACTATTTGACCCTTGATTTTCAGGAAGCGGCCCACGGTCGTGCGCCGGCTATGGCTACAGGGATGAAGAGAGTCAGACCGGATTTGATCGTTTTTACCTATCAGGGTGACGGCGACCTGGCAAGCATTGGAATGGGAGAGATAATTCATGCCGCAAACCGGGGGGAAAAATTTACAACTATCTTTGTAAATAATGCTGTCTATGGCATGACGGGTGGGCAGATGGCGCCGACCACCATGCCTGGCCAGCGCACAACCACTTCTCCTTTTGGGCGCAAGGTTGAAGAGTGCGGTATGCCGATAAAGATGGCGGAATTGCTTTCGGCTCTTGAGACACCCGGATATATTACAAGGCAGTCGGTAATAAAGCCAAAGTATATTGTCAGGGCAAAGAAAGCCATCAAAAAAGCATTTCAGTATCAACTCGAAGGCAGATGCTTTAGCCTGGTGGAAGTTATAAGCACATGCCCAACAAACTGGGGACTTACTCCGGTGCAAGCAATAAAGTGGGCGGAAGAGACTATGTTGCCCTATTATAAACTTGGCGAATTTAAAACACCTGATTAAAACTATCCATCTTCACCACGGAGTACACAGAGACCACAGAAAACCACGTGCTTTGTGCTCACAGTGGTAATTTTTTTCGACCTGTGCGGTTATAATTTTTAAGTCCCCTCTAATAAGAGGGGATTTAGGGGTGTGTTCATATGATATGCTGCTACTTCCTTTCCACACCCCGTCCGCTTCGCGTCCACCCCTCTTGTAGAGGGGATTTGAGAGGATTAACCGCATAGGTTGATTTTTTTTGCAACTGTAGATAGTTTGCGGCATAATGTTAAAAGGTTACCAGACTATTATGTATTATTGAGGAGACAAGAATGCAAAGCGAGGTGATGTTTGCCGGTTTTGGCGGGCAGGGGATACTTCTAATCGGGAAGATTCTTGCGCATACAGCCATGGAGGAAGGTTTTGAGGTGGCATGGATTCCTTCCTATGGCCCTGAAATGCGCGGTGGAACAGCTTATTGTACGGTTGTTATCAGCGACAGCCCGATTGGTTCGCCGATAATCAGAAATCCGATGCATCTTGTCGCCATGAACCGGCCCTCTTTGGAAAAATTTGCGCCAACGGTGAAGCCGGGCGGTGTTATATTGATTAACAGTTCGTTGATTCCAATTAGATCGCAGCGCAGTGATGTTGATGAACTTATAGTTCCGGTTAACGATATTGCCAAGGAGCTTGGCAATATAAGAGCCGCAAATATTGTGGCCCTTGCCGCTTTTGTTGCGCGCAGCAAAGTAGTCAGTTTTGACTTAATGAAGGAATCCGTCAAAAAGGAGTTTGCAAAAAAGCCTAAATTTATACCTCTTAATATGGAGGCTATTGAACAGGGTAAAAGGGCGGCAACAGGCAATGAGTAAAGAATCCTGGACCAAAGGACCAGGTTTTTCAAGACAAAATAAAGGCATAGAAAAATGAACCTGAAAATTCCCGATTATATAGTATCAATACAGCCGTATTCTCCGGGCAAGCCTCTTAAAGAGCTTGAGAGGGAATACGGCATTAGTGATTCCATAAAACTTGCTTCAAATGAAAACCCCCTGGGGCCGTCTCCCAAGGCAATTGAGGCTATTAAGGGAGCCGTGGAAAACGTTAACCGCTATCCTGATGCCAGCGGTCATGATTTAAGAAAAAAAATCTCTGAAAGTCTGGGAGTCAGACAGGGGAATATTGTTTTAGGAAACGGTTCTGATGAGATTATAGGCATGCTTACGACAGCATTAACGCAAGCCGGCGATGAGGTGATTATGCCGTGGCCCTCATTCGTTATGTACGATATAATGATCCGTAGCGTCGGAGCTATCCCTGTATGTGTGCCGTTGAATTCACTTTCTATTGACTTAAACAGCATACAAAGCAGGATTACCCCAAAAACCCGCATGGTTTTTTTGTGCAATCCCAACAATCCAACCGGAACCGTTTTTTCCAAAACCGATTTTGAAACCTTTCTGCAAGGTATTCCCGAAGTAGTTATTGTAGTAGACGAGGCATATATCGAATTTGTTCGAGATAAAAAATGCGCAAGAAGCATTGATTATCTTAATGCAGATGTAGCAATGGTTACGCTTCGTACCTTTTCCAAGGCTTATGGTCTGGCAGGGCTTAGAATCGGCTATGGAATAATGCCCCTGGAAATAGCGGATCTAATAAACAGGATAAGGCTGCCCTTTAATGCAAATTCGCTGGCCCAGGTAGCCGCTATTGCGGCCCTTGAAGATAAAAAATTTTTGCAAAAGACTGTAGATCTTGTTCAAGAAGGTTTAGATTTCTTATATGATTCCCTGGAAAGGCTGGGAATTAAATATTTTCCTTCCCAGGCAAATTTTTTTCTAATCGATGTTGAAAAAGATGCTGATGAGATTTTTGAAAAGATGCTCAGGCAGGGGGTTATTGTCAGGTCTATGACATCTTATGGTTATCCTAACTATATTAGAATTAATGCCGGGCTTCGTAATGAGAATGTTCGTTTTATTAAGGCGCTTGAGAAGGTAATTTAATTGTATAGGAAGTTCCATTTTCTAAATAACAAATAACAACTCACAAATATCAAATAAATTACAATGACCAAAATTCAAAATCCCAAACCCGTATATGAGGGAGCCTTTGGCTACCTTTAGCCAATGGCCGATAGCCAATAGCTAAATGTAAAGCGAAGCTTTTTGGGTCATTGAATATTGAAATTTGGGATTTATTTGTAATTTGATACTTGAAATTTGGGATTTTATAAGTTCAATGTTGTCGAGTGGTTGACTACTTGCGAAGCAAAGCTAATTTGATGAAGCAAATTCTTATTACAATAGATGGTCCGGCAGGGGCGGGTAAAACTACGGTAAGCCGGAGCCTGGCAAAAAGGCTTGGTTACAGATATATTGATACAGGAGCTCTTTACAGGGGGGTTGCATTTGAAGCAAAATCTAAAGGATTGAGCCATGATGACGATGCCGGACTTGAAGATTTATGCGTGTCGCTGGACTTAAAATTCGTATTTGCAGAAGAAGGGTCCCGTCTATTCTCAAATAATAAAAATATCACAGATCAAATAAGAAATCCTGAAATTTCGATGCTTGCCTCGGCTGTTTCTGCAAGGCCGGTTGTAAGAAGATATCTTCTGGATTTGCAAAGGGATATGGGGGCCGGGAAGGGCGTTGTGTTTGAGGGGCGCGACATGGGCACTGTCGTGTTTCCAGGCGCCGACATAAAATTTTTTTTAGATGCATCCCGCAAAACAAGGGCATTAAGGCGTTACAAGGAATTGTCGTCAAAAACCTCCCTGACAATAGAGGAGATCGAACAGGATATCAACTGTCGGGATGAAAATGACAGGACCAGGCCTCTGGCCCCATTAAAACCGGCTGAAGATGCTATAATAGTGGATTCAACCGATCTTTCCGCAGACGAAGTGGTCGAGCTTATGCTTTCACATATTGCTGAAAAGATTGGATAGCGCTTGTATGAAATTAAAGGTTGTTTTATTATTTTTAATTTGTTATTAAAATAAGATTATGCAATCTCTTATCGGTTGCGACATTAAATACAGGTTAAGGGGGAATATTGGTTAATGGATAATTTTGGAAAAAACAATTCAACTGAAAAGATAGACAAAGACGATTTGGCAGACCAGGCTGGTGCGAAGCAGACTGGTGAAGATCAGACTGGTGAAGAGGTTAAACAGCAAAACGATGAGTTAAAATCTGATCAGCCTGTTGATGATCAACCGTCAAAAGATGTTCAAGACTCCGGCGACAGCGAGAAAAACTATGAGGATATGTACGCTGAAAGCTTTAAGCGTTTCGGAGAAGGAGAGCTTGTTACCGGCAGGATAATTGCGGTTGACAAGGATTATGTGCTTGTTGATATCGGCTATAAATCAGAGGGGCAAATACGTATTCGGGAATTCATGGATGATCATGGTAATATTAACGCCTCTCAAGGAGACGATGTTGAGGTAATGGTTGAATATTGGGATGAAGAGGAAGAGCGTGTTATCCTTTCAAAAGAAAAGGCGGCGAAGATAAAGATATGGGAAGACATTAAGAGGACTTACGATAAGGACGAAACTATCGAAGGGGTTGTTTTAGCCCGTGTAAAGGGTGGCTTTTCCGTGGATATCGGAGTGCAGGCCTTTTTACCCGGCTCACAGGCTGATTTGCGCCCTATCCGCAATCTCGACGAGATGGTAGGGAAGACCTTTGAATTTAAAATTTTAAAATGTAATCGAAAGCGCAGCAATATAGTTTTATCCAGACGGGTTATTCTTGAACAGGAACGCGAATCTAAAAGGTCTGCAACTCTTGAATCCATACACGAAGGCAAGATTATTGAAGGTATTGTAAAGAATATTACCGAGTATGGTGTATTCGTTGATCTTGGCGGTGTTGATGGCCTGCTGCATATTACGGACATTTCGTGGGGGCGTGTTAAACATCCTTCGGAACTTTTTTCGGTCGGCGACAAGATAACTGTCAAGATATTGAACTTTGATATTGAAAAGGAAAGGGTTTCATTAGGCATGAGGCAACTTACCGAGGACCCATGGGCAACCGTTACAGAAAAATACCCGGTTGGTTCCCGTATTACCGGCAAGGTTGTCAGCTTAACAGATTATGGCGCATTTGTAGAATTGGAGGAGGGTATTGAGGGGCTGATTCATGTTTCTGAGATGTCATGGACCAAAAAAATTCGCCATCCTTCCAAGGTCGTATCTATTGCAAGCGCTGTTGATGCCGTAGTGCTCGATATAAAACCTGATAACAGACGCATTTCACTCGGAATGAAACAGGTCGTTCCAAATCCATGGGATGTAATTAGTGAAAAGTATCCTGTCGGGACAACCATTGAGGGAAAAATCAAGAATATAACCGATTTTGGCCTTTTTGTCGGCATAGATGAAGGAATTGACGGCCTTGTTCATATCTCGGATATTTCCTGGACCAAGCGAATAAAACATCCGTCCGAGCTGTATAATAAAGGGGATGTAATTCAGGCTATAGTTCTTGATATTGAAAAGGGAAACGAAAGGTTTTCTCTCGGAATCAAACAGATGGGAACAGATCCCTGGACAACTGTGGCAGAGCGCTATGAGGTTGGAAAAGAGATTACAGGCACAGTTACAAATATTACCGATTTTGGGGTTTTTGTGGAATTGGAAGAAGGAATTGAAGGTCTTGTGCATGTATCTGAAATCAGCGCCGAAAAAATAAAAACTCCTGTTGGGAAATTCAATATCAGCGATGTCATAACCGCAAAGGTTATGAATATTAACGGCAAAGAAAGAAGAATCGGTCTTTCAATCAAGCGGCTTGATATTGAGGATGACAAGGCGCTTTTGGGTGAATATATAGACAACATGAGCCCTGCAACATCTGCTTTTGGAGATATCCTGCGCGAGAATCTTCAGAATGAGTCAAACAAGCAGTAGGGATAGAGATTTTTTAAGGCGTCCTTCATTCACCAGTTTACACTTCTTTCGAAAAAGCGTATATTATCGAATTGAATGCCGATGTCGAAACTGGAAATTTGAAATTAGGTAACGCATCTACATCTTTGTGTTTTTTCCAATTTCCAATTTCGAGTTTCAAATTTTACTGCCAAAATACAAGATCAATCCCGCGTGTCGCGGGATAAACTACTTTTGACTTGTCGTGAAGGATGCCGAAATTAATTTCATGTTTTCAAGACGCCATCCATATCTTTTTTTTATTCTGATTTTTTCATCAATAATGGTTACGGCTTTTATTGGCTTATCCTTGGTACTTATGCTTGCTGCAAAGGATGCTGATTTTGATGATCTTTTAAAATCAGGAGGAGAAAAGGTCGGAATAGTTGAGTTAACCGGCAATATTACTTCTTCTAAGGATATAATTCATAGTCTTAAACGTTTTCGTGAAAACAGTTCCATCAAGGCTATAGTAATTCGCATCAATTCTCCCGGCGGCGCTGTCGGGCCTGCGCAGGAAATTTTCAGGGAAATCAGAAAAACAGTCAAGACAAAGAAGGTTATAGCTTCTATGGGCGCTGTTGCCGCGTCCGGGGGTTATTATATCGCCGCAGGCGCCGACGGCATTGTTGCGAATCCAGGCACTATAACCGGCAGCATAGGCGTTATCATGGGTTTTGTAAATTTTCAGGACCTCCTCCGTAAAATCGGAATGGTCCCCGTTGTCGTCAAAAGCGGCCAGTACAAGGATATCGGCTCTCCGGTTCGTGAGATGACAAAGGATGAAAGAAGTATTCTCCAAAATTTATCCAACCGGATTCACAGGCAATTTATTGTGGATATTGCTAATGGAAGAGGGATGGATTTATCTAAAGTGGAAGGGATTGCTGACGGACGTATTTTTACCGGAGAGGAGGCAAAAAATCTTGGGCTCATTGACCGTCTTGGGAATCTCGAAGACGCAATAGAATGGGCTGGCCGCATGGGCGGGATTAAAGGTAAGATTTCTGGTGTTTATGCGCCGAAGAAGAAGTTTTCCATCCTGAAGTTTATTGCAGAGTCATCCATTAAAGAGATTGCAAACATGATGATTAATCCATCGTTGTATGCAGGCTATCTTTATTCCCCTTCAAATTAATTCTTAGCCACAGACCCACACAGACAAGCACAGACAAAATTTCCCCCAAACAGACCGTTTCATATTCCGACCACATTGAACCTAAATTGATTTTCTTATACCACTTTTTTAAAAAACCGACGAAAAATTTCAGTTTTACTTGGATTAAAACGTTCTTGACACACAATTTAATTATAGCTACTATAGCAACAAAGTGGCTACAAATATGTGGGGGTGAACGCTATGAAAACAGCAGGGATAAAAGAACTTAAGAACCGGTTGAGTTCTTACCTCACCCTTGTTAAAAAAGGTGAAGAGGTACTGATTACCGATAGGGGTAAACCGATTGCGCGTATAGTTTCGGAGAATACCCAAAAGACATACTTGAGACGAGTGCTTCAGCCTCTGATAATGGAAGGCTTGGTGAATTTGCCTACAGACCGGATCGATAGAGACATCCCCAGCCCTGTCGAACTTCCGGGAAAACAGGTCTCAGAAATGATCAGTGAGGATCGGCGATGATCCTCTATCTTGACACAAGCGCTATAGTTAAGAAATATTTCAAAGAACAAGGTTCCATAGAGGTAATACGTTTGTGGAAAAAAACAAGCTCAATTGTAACTTCCACCGTAGCCTATGCGGAAACATTGGCCGCCATCCATAGAAAAAAAAGGGAAACGGCTGATATTGATCAATCCATTTTCAAAGCAATCCGCATAGCGTTTGAAAAGGACTGGAAAAGCTTCATTCATGTTGATGTAACAAGCGCTCTCAACAAAACCATTAAAAGAGTGACAGCAGCACATCCACTTAAGGGATTTGATGCCATCCATCTCGCCTCGGCATTAATTGTGCAACAAAGAATTGACGAAGAATTTGTTTTTGCATGTTACGACAAAAGCCTGAACGAATCAGCCGGAAAAGAGGGTCTGATAACGTTGCCATAAGCACTCTATCGCAGATTAACTTCCAGGCAGGAATAAACCAAAGCTTAACAAACTTATAAACCAATGTACGAAAGTCGCTTGGCTTGACGTGGCATGTGACTTCATTGCCACAAACAAATGAAAAAAGAAACGCATATTTGCATGGGGCGCCCCTGTCCATTCACGATCTTTATCATCATTGAATATCTTACGGTGCTCTATTCCTCTGATCATGATATGATGCAAGAGGCTTGGAGTGTCTATTCTCGCTGTTCTGAGCATAGTCGCATGCATACCACCAAGAACACCCGATGTCACGTTATTTTACTATTTAAGGACGTCCCCCTTCACAGGTGCAGAAAATGCAGGACAAACGTATTTTAGGAACCGTCGGAAGAACCTTGCTGATCGCAAAAAGATCATAATAGCCGTCCCCGCTCCCCGCTAAGTTTAATAGTTGAGACGTCCCTTATGTTGTGTGTTTGCCTATTTTAAAGATCAAGTTTTGGATTTCACATGAGCCAAAAGTTTTTTTGATTCCTCATGGTCGGGTTTTAATCTAAGGGCATCCTCAAGGGCTTTTCGCGCTTCTCCGTATTTCTGCATTTCAAAATATGCTCTTCCTAAATTATAATGGAGAATATAACTTTCAGGCTCGATCCTCAGACACTTCTTATATTGTTTAAGGCTTTCTTTGTACTGCTCAAGTTTTCTTAACTCTATTGCATACTTGTTAAAAACCACAACTGTTTCTGGAATTGGATCAGCAGTTTGCTCTAAATATTCCCCTGCCTTTGTAACATGACCATGGGAGAGATAGGCTGCTCCCATATCAACACGATTCAGGTCGGTTGTTTCAGACTCCTCCACGGTACGAAATGTTTCAGCGGCTTCATCTCGTAATCCTAATTTTAGATACACCTTCCCTATTTCTATTTTTCTAGCAAGATTCAACGGATTTATTTCACTTGATTGATTGAGATATTCAATAGCTTCGTCATATTTCTCTTGTGCCATGTAAATCTTCCCAAGCAAGTGAAGCGCTCTACTATCTTTTTTAATTTTCAAGACCTTTTGAGCGTATTTTGTGGCATTTTTATAATCTTTCTTATGTAAATAACACTTGCTTAAAACAAGAAATGCTTCCGGATTCTCGTCTTTCTTTAAAATTTCCTGGGCTAAGGTTACTGCTTCATCGTATTTTTTCCGCAGTTCAAGATGACGTAGCTTCTTTATTCTATATCTCGTTGAGCCTGGGTACGACTTTTCGTGTAAAATGTTTCTAACGGCGGTTATTACTTGATTTTGGGAAATAGGCTTTATCAGATAACCATCCACACCTTCTTCAAGAGCATAGACGACTTTCTCTTTCGTCATCTCTCCTGTAATCATTAAAAAAGGAATATCACAGTAAGCGGGATCTTTTCTAATTACTGTTAGTAGTTCAATACCTGTCATATTAGGCATGTGCCAATCGGCAATAATAAAATCAACCGGATATTTTTTTATTATCCTAAGAGCTTCCCTGGCAGTATCAGCACATGCAATTTTTTTGTAACCGCCAGCTTTTAACATTCCTCTTATCATCGTTAACATTTGCGTTCGGTCATCCACGATCAAAAAACGATAATCCTTTTTTTCTTCATTAGCAGACATTTTTCTTTCTCTCTCCCCAAGAATTAGGTTTGAAAATATTCATTATCCAGTCAATGAAATTCCCAGGCCCTCTGCGATGCTGTCCAGCGTTTTCTGAGCCTTGTCGAAATCAAAATCATTTATATTGCTCTCAAGAAGCCGGATCTCTTTATATAGATCAGAACGATCCAGGTGTTGTTTAATAGAATCGATACATTTCTCCGATCTCACGGGATTACATTCTCTTAAGGATCCGGCAAGTTCACTCAGCATAATTACGACCTCAGCTTTATTTGGGCTTCCGTTGAATACAGCACTGTTGGATGTCATTTCACTTAATCGATCGATCTTCTCTTCTGAGCACTTTCCGTCATTCAAAGCGTGGTTTACCGTGCGCAGCGATTCCAGAACCTCATTCAAGGCAGTTTCGAGATTGTCGATCAAAGGGTCAACCATATCCGGCGCTTCTTGCTTAATCGCCATTTCAAGTTCTATTGCTGCCGCTCGCACGGCATTTGCCGAAATGCTACCAGCCGTTCCTTTGAGAGTGTGCAACAACCTGCGGGCGAGTTTCATATCTTTCCTGTTAAGGGCGTCTCGTATTTGGTGGATAGTATTCTCGTTACCTTTGGAGAACTCGTTGAGTATTTCGTGGTAGAGTTCTTTGTTTCCATCTAATCTCTCAAGGGCCTCTTCAATGTTGATCCCCGCCATAGTCGCAGGGATATCCTTTTCAGCCGGTTCCCCCGTCTCAGGACATGACCCCGATTTTCTTTCAATAACACTTTGTATTGCCGGCACTATCTCTTTTGTCTTTATCGGTTTGGAGATATAGCCGTCCATACCGGCCTCAATGCACTTCTCCTTGTCGTCCTTTACGGCGTAGGCGGTTATAGCGATTATAGGAACATCATACCCATTAGAGCGAATCTCTCTGGTAGCCTCAAGGCCATCCATGACCGGCATCTGAACATCCATTAATACCACATCAAAGTTTTCCCTCTTTACCGCATCCACTCCAAGCTTACCATTTTCTGCCACAACTACAGTGTGTCCCAGCTTGGTAAGGAGTTTGGTGAAGAGTTTGATGTTCAGGGGTGTATCTTCCACAAGGAGTATCTTGTAGCGCCGCTCTATCTCTTCTACTTGATACCTGGTTACAGGCTCCTCACCCTCTTTTGCCTCCTTACCCTTTCCCGTTACAAGGGAGATGGAAAAATAGAATTCGCTGCCGCTGGTTTGACCATCAGGAGGGCTCTTTACCTGAAGTTTTCCTCCCATTATCCCTGCGAGTTGAGATGAAATGGAAAGCCCTAATCCTGTTCCACCATATTTTCTTTTGGTGCCACCGTCTGCCTGCCTGAAACTCTCAAATATCATCTCCTGCTTATCCTCTGATATACCTATACCTGTATCCCTGACAGAAAACAACAGGGTCTGGCCTTTGGCGGAATCATCCTCTTGTTCAGATACTCTTTTACATTCAAGGACAATCTTCCCTTTTTCAGTAAACTTGATGGCGTTTCCTATCAGATTAACGAGAATCTGCCCCAGTCTTACAGGGTCTCCGTTTACAAATGGAATAACATCAGGTGAGAGATAACTGATAAGTTCCAATCTCTTCTGCTTTGACCCCGGGGCCATTGTGTTGATAATGTTGTCAATTGTCATAGAAAGGTCAAAATCGATCTCCTCCAGATCAAGTTTTCCTGCCTCGATCTTGGAAAAGTCAAGGATATCATTGATTAAATTGAGCAGGGAATGACTGCTGGTTCTCATAAAATCAACGAATTCCTTTTGTTCGTCGTCAAGGTGGGTTTCTGAGAGCATGTCACCAAAACCGATAATGCTATTAATGGGGGTCCTTATCTCATGGCTCATGTTTGCCAGGAACTCGCTTTTGGCCTGGGTGGCGGCCTCGGCATACTCTTTGGCCTCTTTCAATTGACGGGTTTTTTCTTCTACTTGTTTTTCAAGAAGAATATTGTGTGCCTTGACCTCATGATAAAACATGGCATTTTCCATGCCCAATGACATATTCGACAATGCTATGGAGAAAAGGTCTAAAGTCTGCTGGTAAATCCGATCTCTTCTAACGGCAAGCTGACCAAAAAAGACTCCCAGCACACGATTCTTGGTGCTAAGCGAGTGAAAAAGGACTTCTCTATCTTTTTTCACTCGCAAAGGCTGTACTATCACCGGCGTGTTTTGTTGCACGGCCCAGGCAAATGTTCCGTTTTCTATCTGTAGCTCAACCTCTTCTTGCGCCTCATCACGTAAATCGTGTGGATGAGCGTATTGCAGTTTGATATCCATCAGGTCGTCTGTAAACAGAAAAAATGCTGCTATCTTGAAATTAATCAGTTGTAAAATAAGGCCAATCCCCTGCTTGCAAATGGTAAAAAAATCATATCCTATACTGATCTCTCTCTGGGAGGAAACCAACAAGCGGACTGTTTCCAGGGAAGATAGCATCTTCTGGTTAACCTCTTCCAGATAAGCAACCCTTTTTTGCAGGTTTTTAACAGGAATGTTATCTTGAGACATGATGCCTTTCATTTATCAACCGACAACGAGACTGTGTCTTCTTCAATTTGTTCGTAAAATTTTTCGAACACCAGATTTAATATGCTTTTCTTCAAACCAATACGTTCCCATGCATCCGGGTTCAAAGGAGGAACAAATTTCTCGCCGCTGGATCCAATACTGGCTGCATTCACGAGGATATTGGCGAGATGTACCACATCTACATAACTGGAAGAATTTTGCCCCCCCTTTGGATTGTGGTGAAAACCCACGGCATCTTCCACAAAGGCAGGTAGCTTCCAGAATGAAATAAGCTCTTTTCCCACCGCCTCATGCGTGAACCCAAAGACATCCATTTCTGCTTCGTACATCAATACATTCTCCTCCCTAACAATTATGAGAACCTCGCTGTATTTTTCAGGATAACTTTCCAGCAGCACCAGGCGGCCAATATCGTGCAATAGCCCTGCCACAAAATATGTTTCCGGATCCTTCTCCCGTTTATATGTTGCAAGTACCCTGGAGACGATTCCACATGCAAGATTATGTTTCCAGAACTCTTCCATAGTGAATGAAACGTTATCACCCAGATCTTTGAACATACTCAAAACCGATGTGGCGAGAATCAGCTCCTTTAGCCGCTTAAAGCCTATTATGGCCACAGCCCTGGATACTGTTTCAATCTTTCGGGGAAACCCATAGAAGGCTGAATTAACCAGCTTTAGCAGCCTTGCTGTCAAAGCCTGATCCTTTGATATTACCTTACCGAAATCATAAGCGCAGCTTTTGGGGTCATTCAAGAGTTCATCAACTCTGGCAAAAACAGTAGAGAAGCTGGAAATTCTCTTTATGCCCTTGATAACATGCCGGATTTCGATTTTATCTGATTTTTTATTCATGGGTTAGAAGGCTGATCCTCCTCTTTTTCACCAGCCTGTATATCTCAGCGATAACGGGATCTTCCATATCGTTCTTTTGAAAAATATATGCAAGTTCCTGATCCATCATTGCATTTGTTTCTGCATCCACGGCGAACAGTTCGTCAAAATTACTCTCCTCAACCCCCTCTATGTTCGCCTCTGTTATTCCCCAGACCTTGAATGCCATAAGATGTTTTTCAGTAATGATGGCTCCAACCTTAAGCAGAATTGTCCCGTTAAAATTGGTAACGTCTTCTGCTAATTCCATTCCTATCTCAATATCGTTAATATTTAATGTCCCCATATTCGATGCCTTTGAATGATAAGAAAATGATAAAAATTCGCTTTTTGAGAGCGGATTAAGCAAAAAAGTAAAGTTGTGTACCAACTGGGGATGAGTAACAACATGTTGTGCCGACACTGATGCGGCAACAAGTCTCAACAATTTCCTCAATAGCTACCGTCTGTGACCAGGAGATTATTGAATGCTCACTATCCTGTGCTATTAATCGATTTAACAGCGATATCTGCGCTGTTTTAATCTGTCTTTTATTAAAGCCGCAATCAGCTAAAATGGTTGAGAAATTTAATCTCTCCCAAAAACAATGTCCTATTAAAACCGGGCCTAATTCTCTGTCATAACCATGTTGAATTTAGGCGTTTCTTTTTTCATTTGTTTGTGGTAATGAAGTCACATGCCATGTCAAGCCAGAATAGATGCCCGCCCGCCACGTCCCGCCACGTTTTGCTCGCGGCTAAAGGCTCACTTGCTCCTCGCAATGACCAGAATTGAGCAAAATGGGGTTGTGCAAAGCTCTCGAACTTAGCACTTATGAGAGCCTGGTTGGTAATTGCAAAGCGGTTCTTCAGCCAGAAAGTCTCCTGTTGCTTCATAAGCTCGTGCTCTACAGCCTCCGCATACCTTTTTGAATTCACATCTTCCGCATTTACCTTTTAATCTGTTAAAATCACGTAAGGCTAAAAAGGTTTCTGAATTATTCCAGATATCAGCAAAAGATGTTTTTGTAATATCTCCGCAATTAAGCTGGAGAAAACCGCATGGCTGCACAATTCCTTTGTGCGAAATAAAACAAAAGCCTGTGCCTCCAAGGCATCCCCTTGTAACGGCATCCAGGCCGTGAGTTTTAAATGTGACTGTCTTTCCTTCTTTTTTTGCCCTTTGCCTGAGTATGCGATAATAATGTGGTGCGCATGTGGCTTTCAGTTGCAGAGGAGTTTTTCCCCTTTGATCATAAAACCAGTTCAGGGTGTGTTCATATTCTTTAGCGCTTATTTCCTGATCTACAATATATTTGCCACGGCCTGTTGGAACCAGAAGAAAAATATGGTGGGCAATTGCGCCGAGTTTTACGGCAAGCTCCTGGATCCTGGGGATCTGGTCAAGGTTGGTTTTTGTAATAGTGGTGTTTATCTGAAATTCCACTCCAGCCTCCTTGACCAGTTTTATACCGCTGAGAGCCCCTTCAAAAGCCCCGTTTACCCCCCTGAAACTGTCATGGCTTTCTTTTGCGGCCCCGTCTATACTGATACTTATACGTTTAATGCCTGAATCGGCCATCTGTTTTGCATTGGATTTCGTTATCAGAGTTCCATTGGGGGCCATAACCATCCTGAGCCCTTTATTTGTGCCATAATTTGCAAGTTCAAATATATCAGGACGTAAAAGAGGTTCTCCGCCGGTAAGAATAACTATCGGTTTTCCAAGCTCTGTTATCTGATCCAGGAGCCTGATAGAAGCCTGAGTATCAAGTTCTCCGGTATACGGGCCTTTAGTTGCAGATGCGCGGCAGTGCTTGCAGGAAAGATTGCAGTTGCGCGTAGTTTCCCATGCTACAAGCCTAAGAGATGCTTCTTTGTTTTCAGCATGTTGATGAGGCTTTGGGGCCGATGTATGATTTTTTTTTGTCATGACAAGTTATTTTTTAAACGTTCACAGGTTGCATTTATGCCATACGGGGTTGTTTTGAAAGATGAACGTCGAACATATTAAAAGATGAACGTCCAACATCGAACATTGAACGTCGAACGTCGAATAATGATGTCGCTTCGCTCCTCAAATTATTTTAAAATCGAATAAAAAACCAATGCCGAACATTCAACCACGCCAAGGCGTGCTTTCTTGTCAGCCGTTTTGATACTCTCGTAACGAAAATCTTAATTAATTCCTCTGTTTCTTCATCTTTTCACATTCGATGTTTCACGTTCGACCTGCCCGCAATGCCTTTGGGTGGTCTTGGTAGAATGTCCTGGTGTCTCGGCCCGGTGATAATAATCATGCCACCATCGTTTGTGATGCATGGCAGGCGGGTGTTCGATGTTCATTTCTTAATCAGCTCTTTT
>JAUWQO010000185.1 GCA_030610995.1 Desulfobacterales bacterium | reverse complement strand
CGGCCATGCTTACATGGGCTTCCATCCATCTGATAGGCGGCGGAGAAAAAATACAGAAACAGGTTCAGGAGGCTCAAAAAAAAGCATACGAGGCTGCTGACAAACAGATCACAAAGTGGGAGATTGAACACAATGACAAAGGCTGGCGCGCGGATGCATACCTTTACTGTGTTGAAGCCAGATGCCCTGCAACAGGTTTGATGCTGCCGCTTGCCCCCTCATGGGTTATCAGCGAGAAATACAATGTATGCGCTGTGCTGAAAAAAAATGATGCTGAAAAAAAATATGACATAGAAATAGTCACGGGCGTGGATAAAGAGACCATGGCCAAGGCAAAAAAAGGGACAGTTAGAAGCAGCAGGATGGTCTGCCCTGAGACAGATGAGGAGTTTTCCATCTCAGGGATTCGTGGAGACCGGAATATAGACGGCAAAACCCTATATGGCCTGAGACTCTGGGAAAATGACGATCTTGTGCCCAGACAGAATGACGTGTTTCAGGAACGGCTTTACTGCGTAAGATGGGTGGAGACGTATCTTGAGAAAAACGGGCAGGGCAAGCTCGTTGAAAAAACAAGAAGGCATTACTGCTCTACAACAGAAGATGATATAAAACGTGAGAAGCAGGCGCTGAAACTTTTGCGAGAGCGATTTGCCGAGTGGCAGGAGAAGGGGTATATACCGAGCCGGAAGATTGAGCCTGGATACAATACAGATCAACCCATCAGAGAACGTGGCTGGACCCACTGGCATCATCTTTTTAATCCGAGGCAGTTGCTGGTGCATGGTTTAATTAATGATAAAGCATATAATATTCAATGTATTTATGAAGCTCAAATTGCTTTTCATTTAGGTGTTGGCAGATGCGCTGATTGGGATAGCAAGCTTTGTAGATGGGATTCAAGTCCTGCAAATGAAAAAATCGCACAAACATTCAGTAATCAAGCATTAAACACAATGTTTTCATATGCTGGCCGAGGATTCATACCTTTAAATAAGTCCTGGTTTATTAACATTAGAAAATCATACACCACACAAAAATCTACTATTTTGCCATATGATGCTCGTATCATTGATTTTGAAGCAAATTTTTGGATTACGGATCCTCCATACGCAGATGCAATCAATTACCATGAGCTGACAGACTTTTTCCTCGCCTGGTATGAAAAACATCTCCCAAAGGCATTTCCCGAATGGTACACTGACACCAGAAAAGCGTTGGCTGTCCATGGATCAGGCAAAGATTTCAAGCGTGCCATGGTTGACATCTATAAAAATCTTACAAACCATATGCCGGACAACGGCCTCCAGCTTGTGATGTTCACCCATCAGGACTCATCAGTCTGGGCAGATCTCGCCATGATTTTATGGGCAGCAGGCCTGAAAGTAACCGCAGCATGGACAATTGCTACTGAAACATCATCCGGACTTAAAAAAGGCAACTACGTTCAGGGAACAGTCCTTCTTATCCTCCGCAAACGCCTTTCCGGCAAAATGGCCTTTCTTGATGAAATTTATCCTGAGATCGAAGACGAGGTTCGACAGCAGCTTGATTATATGACGGAATTGGATGACAAGGATGAGCCCAACTTTGCGGACACCGATTACCAACTTGCGGCTTACGCGGCTGCCTTAAGAGTATTGACGCAGTATGGTGATATCGAAGGCCGGGATATCCGGCATGAGCTTTTCAGACAGCGGAAGTCCGGCGAAAAAACAGCGTTTGAAAAGGTCATTGACAGGGCGGTTGAAATTGCATCTGACCATCTTGTGCCAGCAGGAATCGACCGACAGTACTGGAAAATCATTTCAGCGCCGGAAAGACTCTATTTGAAAGGGCTGGAACTGGAAAAACATATGGAGGCGAGATCAGGGGCATATCAGGAACTGGCCAGGGGCTTTGGTATCCGTGATTATACGTTTATGTTTGCCGGCACAAAGGCCAATGCAGTTAGATTTAAAACAGGAACGGAGTTCAAAAAATCCGGTTTAGGCGGAACAGGTTTTTCCGGGTCACCTACCAGAAATATGCTTTTCGCCATACATGAAACCGTTCGCACGGAAGATGCCCGCGAAGGGTTGAACTGGCTGCACACTGAGATCAAAGAATATTGGAACCAGCGCAAATCAATTATCGCAATACTGAAATATTTATCGAAATTGAATCATTTCCCCCATATGACCCATTGGGAAAAAGACGCAGACGCAGCCCTGCGTCTTGCCGGAGCAGTAGAAAACGACCATGGAGGCAGACTGTAATTATTAAGAATAGAGAAAAGTGGAGAAAATAGAAAGGGATAAAAGTGAGTCAAATTTACAACATATATTGTGATGAATCCTGCCATCTGGAAAATGATCACCATAATGTTATGGTATTAGGTGCGGTTACATGTCCGCTTGAAAAATGCCGCAAAGTTTCAGTACGTATCCGTGAAATAAAAAACAAACATAAATTAAAAAAAGGTTTTGAAATCAAATGGACCAAAGTATCTCCTGCCAAATTATCATTTTATCGTGAAATTCTGGATTATTTTTTTGACAGAGATGATTTGCAATTCAGGGCACTCATTATCCCGGATAAAACAAAACTGAATCATGAAAAATTCGGGCAGGATCACAATACATGGTACTACAAAATGTATTTTGATATGCTTAAAGTTATTTTTGAACCTGATGGGCATTATAGAATTTATCTGGACATCAAAGACACTTGTGGCGCCGAAAAGATAGCAAAACTTCATGATGTGCTTTGTAATAATATATATGATTTTTCCAAAAAGATAATTGAAAGGATCCAATTAGTTCGATCAGAAGAGATTGAAATCCTGCAACTGGCGGATTTGCTAATTGGAGCAATATCTTATGTTAATAGAGGACTGTCAGGTAATTCTGCCAAAGTTGCTTTGGTTAATCGTATGAAAGAGCATTCGGGCTATTCATTAATAAAAACAACATTGCTAAGGGAAAAAAAGGTAAATCTTTTTAGATGGTACGCTATTTAGGAGCCGGAGAACGGACAGATATTGATTGGTTACCGGAACTTGTTTTATTAGAATCCTTTAAAGGTGACTGGGAAAACTATCTTGAAGCGATATATGATTGTTTTAAGCAGGACTTTATTGATAACAGACCGGTTTTTGAAGGTAAAAAGCTTGCACTTAAACGACATCCTTTATCATTGGGTAAAGAAGCGACATTCTGGCATTTGATTTCAGAAGGACGGACTGAAGAGGAAAGAGTCCCTGATATGCGCAGATGTGAGCGCATTCGATGGCCAAAGCCAATAATTGAGAACAGTAAGGATACAGTAATAAAATGCTGGGAAAATGTCAGGCATGGAAAAACACGCATATGTTTATGGCTTGAACAGCACGATTATTTATTGGTGATAGCTAAACGTAAGGGGTATCTACTGCTTTGGACAGGCTATCTGATTATAAAGCATCATCAAAAAAGAAAACTACAAAAAGAATATGAAAAATATCTAAAAAAAATCAAAGGCTAAAAATGCAAATGTCGCCTAAACATAGTTCAGACGACATCGTTACTCCTTCTACACATGGCAGATGAGCTTATTAAATATTAAATAAATAAAATGTAAAAATCAAGCTTTTTTTATTATGTATTCCATGTATTCAACTTATCTGCTCAATAATATTCTAAAAAACATACAAAATATATACATTCCTGGGCATAAATTTTATGTGACCGTTATGTGGCTGGAAGAAAACCCGGAGAAAGAATCATGATAAGGCGTTTTTCATCACGCCTCCAGAAACTCGATGCATCCTTTATCAATGAACGATTGAAAGGCGCTGTTTCCTACGACCGTATTGCCGGATACTTTCGTTCATCCATGCTGGAGGTTGCCGGGGAAAAACTTGAGGAGATAGGCGGTAATGTCCGTGTCGTCTGCAATTCCGATATTGAGCCTGAAGATGCAAAAACAGCCAAAGCAGCGCAACAGGCGTTGCGCAGATCATGGTGTGAAGGAAATCCTGAAAAACTCGGCGAGCCTTCAAAAGATCGTTTCAGCCGTTTATATCAGTTTATCAAAAGCGGCAAACTTGAAATCAGGGTTCTTCCTGATAAGGCTTTCGGACTGATCCATGGTAAGGCCGGCATTATCCAATATAATGACGGAAGTCAAACCTGTTTTATGGGAAGCGCCAATGAAAGCCTTTCTGCCTGGAAACTGAATTACGAATTAGTATGGGAAGATGATTCCCTCGAAGCGGTAAAGTGGGCGCAGGATGAATTTGATGCCCTGTGGTTTCACCCACTGGCCATTTCCTTAAGTGATTTTGTTATCAGCGATATTAAACGTCTTGCCCATAGAAGCGAAATATCCATAGATTCCTGGAAGGATAATCCTGAAAGCGACCCCGCTTCCGGCATAATCGAAACACCTGTCTACCGCAGAGAATATGGGCTTTGGGCACATCAGAAATACTTTATAAAACTTGCATATGACGCTCATCTGAATGAAGGTGCAAAATTTGTCCTGGCAGATCAGGTCGGGCTGGGGAAAACTGTTCAGCTCGCACTAAGCGCCATGCTGATGGCATTACATGGTGAAAAGCCTGTTCTAATAATTGCTCCGAAACAACTTTTGATTCAATGGCAGGATGAATTGCGAAACCTTCTGGGAATACCTTCTGCAGTATGGAATGGAAAAGACTGGATGGACGAGCAGGGCATTATCCATCCTTCAAGAGGAATTGAATCCATAAAAAAATG
>JAUWQO010000020.1 GCA_030610995.1 Desulfobacterales bacterium | reverse complement strand
CTCTATCAAAAGGGTGCGGCAGCTACGTATAAAAATCCAGAATGAACTGCGTAGTTCCTGCTGTAATGCAGAAAACATATCGGATGTTAAAGAACAGAATGTATGTCATTCATATGCAAAAACTTAACCGGAAATTACTGTATTCAATGACCAAAACATGTTTGGAGTTTCAAATTTAAGTCATATGCGGGTTTGGGATTTTGAACCTGCCCGCAATGCCTTTGTATGGATTTACCGAAGTATCATAATCAGGTGCCTACCAACGTGCTTTTACTGTTAATGTAATTACAACGCATGGCAGGCGGGTTTTGGTCATTGTAATTTATTTAATATTTGATATTTGTGATTTGTTATTTCAGGAAAGGAAATTCCTATACAATTAAATTATGAGGCCTTTGGAACAGCTTCTCGCATACGGCAAAACCATTAAATTCAGCCATACCATTTTTGCCCTTCCTTTTGCCCTTTCAGCAATAACACTTGCCCACCGGCACCATCCAATCAGCCTGACGCATCTCTTCTGGATTATTATCGCCATGATCGGGGCGCGTTCCTCTGCAATGGGTTTTAACAGAATTGCAGATGCAAGGTTTGACGCAAAAAATTCGCGCACATCAAAACGTGAAATACCTTCGGGCAGGCTTTCTTTAACCTCCGCAAAGATGTTTGTAATTTTATTTTCCTTTATTTTTATTTTTGCCGCTGCCATGATAGGCAAAATCTGTCTTTATCTTTCCTTTCCCGTGCTCGCGCTGCTGTTTTCCTATTCCTACACAAAAAGGTTTACCTGGTTTTCCCATTTTTATCTCGGTTTTGTGATATCACTTGCTCCCACAGGCGCATGGATAGCCCTTACCAACACCTTTTCATTGCCCATCACATTGCTTTCTCTGACCCTTTTGACCTATATAGCCGGCTTTGACATCCTTTATGCTTGTCAGGACACAAGCTTTGATACAAAAGAAGGGCTCTTTTCCATACCGGCCAGGTTCGGCATTCAGAAAGCCCTTTTAATCTCTTCCATTTCCCATATTTTTTCTTTTTTATTTTTATTTTTGATCTTTATTGCCTTTGATATGAAGATAATATATCTAATGACGATTCTAATAATCGGCTTGCTGCTTATTGTTGAGCATAAACTTGTTAAACCCCGTGATCTCAGCAATCTTAATATCGCTTTTTTCCATGTTAACAGCGCAATTTCAATAATATTGTTTATCGGCATATTAGCTGATGAACTGGTCAGGCAATGGATATGAACAAAAAAATTATAGTGACAATATGCGGCGCTTCCGGATCGATTTACGGCATCAGGCTGTTAAAGGCTCTTTTGAATAAGCCTGTAAATATATATTTAATCATTTCAAATGCCGGCCTGGAGATACTCAAATATGAAAACGGTTACAGCGGTAAAGACTTTACATCATTTTTAAAGGATAACGGGGTTGTCATTCATAAAGATGCTAATTTAAATATCTATGAGCAGGATGATCTTTTTGCTCCGCCTGCAAGCGGGTCATTCAGGCATGACGGAATGGTGATCGCTCCCTGCTCGATGAAAACCCTTGCCGCAATTGCATCAGGGATGGCGGACAACCTCATTCACAGAGCAGCAGATGTCAGCCTGAAGGAAAAACGACCACTGATTCTGCTGCCAAGAGAGACTCCTTTAAACCTTATCCATTTGAAGAACATGTACATGGCAGCCAAGGCAGGCGCTACTATAATGCCCCCCTCCCCTTCTTTTTATTTTAATCCAAAAACCATATCCGAGCTTGTCGATACCGTAATTGCCAGAGTTCTCGACCATCTGAAAATTGAGCATAACCTTATTAAGCAATGGGGGTAATATCCTGCTTGGAATGCCGAATTTACGGTAAGGAGCGAATATGAGCAACATACCTTCTTCAATAAAAGATAAAAGGAGAGGCCATGAAAGAGATCAGTGAATTGAATCTGCCGGAAGATCTTCGTTATACGGAAGATCATGAATGGGCCAGGCTTGAGGAAGATAAAGTTAGAGTTGGTCTTGACGACTATGCTCAGGATCAGTTGGGAGACATTGTTTTTGTTGAGCTGCCGCAGGCTGGAGATACTTTTAAAAAGGGAGAAGTATTTGCAACTGTTGAATCTGTTAAAGCTGTCTCAGAATGTTATATGCCGGTCGGCGGTAAAATCGTTTCTGTTAACAACGATCTTGAAGAATCTCCTGAACTGGTAAACAAAAGTCCTTATGGCGACGGGTGGTTTGTCGTGATCAACCCCAGTGACCCTTCTGAGATGGATACACTGATGACGAATGAGGCCTGCCTTGAAAAATTGAAAGGAACAGAATAAATGCGTTACCTTCCCCATACCAGTGAAGATATAGATTTAATGCTGCAGGCTGTCGAAGCTGATCATCTTGATGATCTTTTTTCAACGATACCTGATGACTGCCTCAGTAAGGATGACTTAGCTTTGCCTGAAGCCTTGACTGAGTGGGAATTAGACTCTCATATGGCTGCTCTTTCGGATGCAATGGCTGTATCACCTGATTATAAAATTTTCATGGGTGCAGGCAGCTATGAACATTATATTCCTGCTTCAGTATCTTATCTTCTTGGCCGGTCGGAGTTTGTAACTTCTTATACTCCCTATCAGCCGGAAGTTAGCCAGGGAACACTACAGGCAATTTATGAGTATCAGACACTTGCCGCCCGTCTTTTGGGAATGGAGGTGGCAACCGCCTCGCATTACGATGGAGCAACAGCTCTTGCCGAATCGCTTCTTATGGCAGTTCGTATAAGCAAAAAAAGAAAAGTGGCTGTCTCAAGTTTGATTCATCCTTTCTATCGAAAAGTTGTTCGAACTTATTTTGAGCCGACCGGATACGAAGTAATTGAGCTCCCGTATCTCAAGAACGGTTTTACCGACCTTGCCGGGCTTGATGAACTTAATGATCTTGCGGCGGTTGCGGTTCAGTCCCCTAATTTTTTCGGGTGTATTGAAAACCTGAAAAAGATTGGAGAGAAGATTCACAATAAAGATGCTCTTTTTATTACATGCTTTACAGAAGCTCTTTCTTACGGGCTTCTAAAAAATCCAGGCAGCCAGGATGCCGATATTGTATGCGGAGAAGGTCAGAGCCTTGGTATTCCTCGCTCATTTGGCGGGCCGGCCCTTGGTATGCTGGCCGGCAGAAAGAAACATATGCGAAGCTTGCCTGGGCGTCTGGTTGGCAAGACCAAGGATCTGGATGGAAAAAGAGGTTTTGTTCTGACGCTTGCGACAAGGGAGCAACATATTCGTCGTGAAAAGGCTACTTCCAACATCTGTACAAACAACAGCCTTTGTGCGCTTGCGGCCGCAATTTATATGGCCTCCGTGGGCGGTACAGGAATAAAGAAACTCGCGCAGCTTAATCATGACAAGGCTGAGTATCTAAAGCAGGAATTGAAGAAAGCAGGATTTACAATTAGTTTTGAAAGTCCGACATTTAATGAATTTGTGGTAGAGTTTCCTGCGGGTTTTGATTCTGTTTATGATTGTCTTCTTAATAAGAAAATTGTAGCGGGCCTTCCTTTGGCTGAATACTATCCTGAACTTGTAAACCACTATCTTTTATGTGTGACGGAAACCATGTCAAAAAACGACATGGATTCTTTTGTAAGCGAGGTTAAATCATGAAGGAAAACGTAGGCGCCACAGGACTTATACTAAACGAGCCGCTGCTTTGGGAGAAAGGCAGAAAAGGAAGATGCGGATTTTCTTTGCCGCGGCGAGATGTTGAATCTTTTCCCATTGACAATGAATTAGCCGGAGAAGGCCCTGATTTTCCCGATTTGAGCGAGGTTGACGTTGTGCGACATTACACAAGGCTTTCCCAGTGGAATTTCGGGGTTGACACAGGAATGTATCCGCTGGGTTCATGCACCATGAAATACAGTCCAAAGACAAATGAAAAACAGGCAGGCCTTTCAGGATTTACAGGCGCTCATCCCCTGCTTCCATCAGATCTTTCTCAGGGAACGCTGAGGATGATGTTTGAACTGGAGCAATATCTTGCTGAAATTACCGGCATGGATGCAGTAACCCTTCAGCCTGCGGCAGGAGCACACGGAGAACTTACAGGCATGCTGACTATCCATGCTTACCACAAAAACAGAGGTGCGCAGCGCTCTAAGATTCTTGTCCCTGATACTGCACACGGTACAAATCCAGCAACTGCAACCCTGTGCAATTATCGTTCTATACAGGTTAAGTCAAATGAACAGGGAATTCTTTCGACAGAGTCTGTTGCCGATGTGATGGATGAAGAAACAGCCGGAATCATGCTGACAAACCCGAACACTCTTGGCCTTTTTGAGGATAACACAAAGGAAATAGCCGAGATCATCCATTCCAAAGGCGGGCTGGTTTATTGTGACGGCGCAAACTTGAATGCTGTAATGGGTATAGTAAAAATGGGTGAAATCGGAGTTGATGTGATGCATCTGAACTTACACAAGACATTTTCCACACCCCACGGCGGCGGAGGTCCTGGTTCAGGCCCAGTTTGTGTGAAAAAGCATCTTGAGCCATTTCTGCCTGTTCCCCGTATTGTTGAAGAAAAAGGCAATTATTCGCTTTCTGATAATTATCCTGAATCTATTGGCAAGGTGCAGGCTTTTCACGGAAATGTCGGCGTAATGATTAAGGCTTACAGCTATATACGAAGCATGGGGCCGAAAGATCTGAAGATGGCCAGCCGGCTTGCTGTTTTGAATGCAAATTATATAAAGGAAAGCCTGAAGGGGACTTTACACCTTGCATATGACAGGCCGTGCATGCATGAATGTGTATTTTCCGACGACAAGCAGAAGGACGACCATGTTACGACTCTGGATATGGCCAAGCGTCTTATGGATTACGGTTTTCATCCTCCAACCGTTTATTTTCCGCTTGTGGTTCACGGGGCAATCATGGTTGAACCCACGGAAACAGAGTCAAAAGAGGACATCGACAAATTTATTGAAGCATTTAAGTCTATTGCGGATGAAGCAAAGGAGGCCCCGGACTTGCTGCACAATGCTCCAGGCAAGTGCAAAGTAAGAAGACTTGATGAAGTAAGTGCTGCCCGCAAACCGTGTCTTACAGGATGATAGTATGGAAATAGTAGTTGTCGGTCTTGGAGCAGGTGGGCTCTATTCTTCAAAGAGCGCCCTGAGTTATAACCGCAAGTGCCATATAACTATTATTGAGAAAAGAAATTTTGACCAGTTTTCTCCCTGCGGTCTTCCCTTTGTGATTGAAGGGGTAATTAAAGACTTTGATGAACTGAAATATAATGTGCCTGAAGTAAAAAACAGACTTCACAAACTTCTTTTTCACGAAGTTGTTTCTGTTGATGCGGAAAGAAAAATAGTAAAAGCTGTTGACGTGGCGACTTCGGAGCAAAAGGAAATCAAATATGATTCGCTGATACTTGCAACAGGCGCATCACCAATCATTCTCGGAGCCCCGGGTGCAAAGGAACTTTCAGGCAGAGGAGTTCATTTTGTATCAGATATTGATAACAGTGAAGCTCTTCTTCAGGCTGCCAAATCTTCCGGTAAAAAGAAAGCTGTTGTCGTAGGCGGAGGCTCTATCGGCCTGGAGGTTGCGGTGGGGCTGAAGAAACTTGGACTTGATGTGGCGGTAACAAAGAAATCCCCTCCTCCTTTTCCGCGAAATCTGGAACCCTCAATGGGAAGTATTATAATTGAACATCTTGAAACTCTTGGGATCAGGGTTCTTTTTGGCATGGGCATAAACCGCATAAATGGTACGCATAAAGTGGAATCTGTTGAAATCGCCGGCGAAAATATAGACTGCGACATAGTTGTTATGGCTGTGGGCATGAGGGCAAATGCTCGGCTTGCTGAATTGGCCGGCGCAAGAATAGAAAACAAATCCGTAGTTGTAAACAACAGGATGGAAACATCTGTAAAAGATGTGTATGCTGTCGGAGATCTTGTCCAGACCTATTCTCGTATTGATGAGACGCCAACCATTATGCAGCTTGCTACCTCTGCTTACCGGCAGGGGATGGCAGCAGGAATAAATGCAGCGGGAGGTAACAGCCCTTATCCAGGCGCTCTGAACACATTTGTTACAGTTATAGGCGGTCTTGAAATTGCTTCAACCGGCTATACTCTGGAAATCGCAAAAACTTTGGGCTATGAGGCAAAAGCGTTTTTTACAAAACGGGAGATAAAACCTCATTACATGCCTGATGCTAAAGAAATCAGCCTTGGAGTCATTGTTGAATCAAGCACCGGAAAGATTCTTGGCGCGCAGGCTGTGGGGAAGGAAGGCGCTGCATGGAGAATAAATTTGTTTGCCCTTGCCATACACGGCGGCATGACCCTTTATGACATTGTGGATGCTGAACTTGCCTACAATCCGCCTGTTTCACAGATGTATGATCCAGTATCCCAGGTTGCGGAAATAGCTCTTAAAAGGCTCAGATTACCTCCAAAAGAATGCGAAAAGATATTCTTTCCTGTTTAAGAAATGCCGTATTTCAAAAGTAATAGTTCAGCCACAAAGACACTAAGACACCAAGATTATAATATAATTATCTTGCAATTCATAATTTGGGAATTCGCTTCGCTTAATTGCGAATTTAGGAATTTAGGAATTTAGGAATTGAAGGTATTCTAGTGATTTTAATCCCTCAATCCCTCAATCCCTCAATCCCTCAATCATATGCCCCTTTTGTGCCTTAGTGGCTGAATTGTTACTTTCAAAACAAATAAGGTTCTGAATTGAATAAGAGCAAAAAATGGCTGTGCATTGAGCTTGGTACTCTGGAGTACGGAAGAGCCTGGGATCTGCAGACAAGTCTTGTTGACGCCAGAAAAAAGAGAATTATCGACAGGGATGTAATTCTGCTGCTGGAGCATAATCCTGTTTTTACCCTTGGGCGCAGGGGCGGAATGGAAGACCTGACGGTATCCCGGAATTTTCTAAAAAAATCAGGAATTTCCGTTATTCAGGTAGAAAGAGGTGGGGTCATAACTTTTCACGGGCCGGGCCAGCTTATTATGTATCCAATAATTGATCTGAATGCCGCCAGGATGAGAGTGGTGGATTATGTTGAAAGACTCGAAGAGGTCATGATTATGACGGTCGCGGAATGGGGGATTATAGCTGAGAGGAATTCGCTTAACAGGGGAATATGGGTTGGCAATAAAAAACTGGGAAGTATAGGCATAGCTATCCGAAAGGGAATATGTTTTCATGGTATGTCCTTAAACGTTAATATTTCAATGAAGCATTTTGGCTGGATGAATCCATGCGGTTTAAGGGAGACAGGAACAACATCCATGAAACAGGATCTCTCGCAAAAAGTATCAATGAGTAAGGTGTGCGGGGCAGTAAAAAAGCATGTTGAATCGGTGTTCGGGATTAATCTTATAAATACAAGTTTGCCGGAACTATTAAAGAAATTGTAACCGTTCACGGCTTGAAACTTGAAATTGGAAAATAGAAATTTGGGAGAGATTAAAATAGAAATTGGGAAGAACAGTACAAAAGCATGAAGGCCAAATTTCCAATTTCTATTTTCCAATTTCGACGTTTCGTGAATGCTTACAACAAACATTATGAGTCAACGTCAGATATCAAAAAAACATATCAGAAAACCCGGGTGGCTGAAACGGAATCTGCCATCAGGGCCCACATATGAAAGAGTAAGAAAACTGCTAAGCAAAAGCAGACTTCATACTGTATGCCAGGAAGCCAAGTGCCCGAATATGTGGGAGTGCTTTTCCAGAAAGACTTCAACTTTCCTGATTATGGGTCCGAACTGCACGCGTAACTGCCGTTTTTGCGCTGTTGAGCAGGGCCTTTTGGGGCTTCCTGATCCAGAAGAACCTGCAAGGGTCGCAGAAGCCGCAGAAAAAATGAAACTGAAATATGTTGTTATAACCTCTGTTACCCGGGATGATCTCCCTGACGGTGGAGCCGATCATTTTGCGAGGACAGTCAGGGAGGTAAGAAATAGAATTCCAGATGCGCTTGTGGAGATTTTAATACCGGATTTTTTGGGCAATAAGAGAGCGATTAATACTGTAATGGAATCTCGTCCTGATGTTTTGAATCACAACATTGAAACAGTAAGTCGTCTTTATCCTTCAGTCCGTCCTGAAGCTGATTACTTCCGTTCTCTTGCAGTGCTCAGACAGGCCAAGCAACTAAACCCTTCCGGTTTCACCAAGTCCGGCCTGATGTTTGGCCTTGGGGAGCTTCCCGGAGAAGTCGAGAAAACGCTAAATGATATAGTTAAAACTGGTTGCAATATGCTAACGCTTGGCCAGTATCTTCAGCCTTCAACCAGGCATATAGAGGTCGATCGTTTTGTCCCTCCTGAGGAATTTGATGACTGGAGAAAGACTGCCCTTGATATAGGCTTTTCCGAAGTTGCCAGCGGGCCTTTTGTCAGGAGTTCTTTTCATGCAAAAGAACTATATAAGAATGCAGGTAACCGTTCACGGAACGTTGAAATTGGAAAATAGAAATTGGAAATTTGGCCTTCATGCTTTTGTGCTGTTCTTCCCAATTTCTAATTTCCAATTTCTAATTTAATCTCTCCCAAATTTCTAATTTCCAATTTCAAGTTTCAAGCCGTGAACGGCTACGAATGCAGTTAGCCCGATTTAAATATAGTCAAGGAGTTGAATCAAATCGGTTATTACAAGATCGGCTGATAAGGTTTTACATTCCAAAACATCTTTCCTTAGCCTTAAAGATCTTTCATCTCCTGCAAAAAGGGCTGTATTAAATCCGGCCTTTTTTGCGGGATAAATGTCGTTTAGCATATCATTGCCTATATAAAGGGCTGAGTCAGCAAGAACATTTAAGCCTTTAAGCCTGTTAATTGCTTCTTGAAACATAAATGGGGATGGTTTTGCGTGGCCCGATCTATATGAAAAGAGGATTAGATCAGGATGAAATCCGAGCTTTTCCAGGTTTGAATCCAAAAGCCACTCGAATAGACAGGGTGTATAGAACTGAGCATTAGAAATAATGCCGAGCAGTACTTGTGATTTTTTGCAGGCAGAAAGCATCTCTTTAAGATTCGGCATCGGATATACAGGATTTACGATCATTTCAAACATAGCCGCAAATTTTCTGACCGTGACCGGGTCATTATTTTTCAGAATGCTCATCCATATTTTGTCAATCTCGATTTCAGGGAAGTCAATTCCTTGTTTTCTCAGTTTCTCATGTTTTTTTTCAATAACTGAGAAAAGATCATTCAAAACAGCTTTAGGGGTTTTTCTTATTTTGAATTTAATCAGCAATTGTTCCAGTTCGCATGATTCTTCGTATGCTTCATTGTATGCTTCTGGGGACTTTTTCTTTGCGATGCCGATGTCGCCGGATCCGCTGATAAACAGTGTGCCGTAAATATCAAACATCATGCATTTGATTTTTTTTTTTAAGTTTCCGCTCTGGTGAAGTGTGGTCGGAATAGGGGAAAGGGGGGCTATATATTGTGATATAAGTTTGTTATTCAACATAATCGCCCCATTTAAGCAGGCTGAATTTATGCAGATTCAAAAACTCTGACAGGAGAATCTTTTTGTCTATCCTCTGTCTAACCGAATTTTTGTATACATTTGAGTAAATCTCAAAAAGCTTTTTCTTATATATTCTATTATTATAATTACCAAGCACGGCTTTCATATTATTTTGTATCAAGTCTGCTTTATTTTTTATTTCTCCTATGTATGAAAGATACGGATTAAGGGACAGAAGCCTGTTTGCATTCTTTTTATCCGAGAGTATGCATGCGATTATCTGCTTTTGAAATGATTCGTCTAGCAATCCAAAATCAATATTATTATTTTTTGTTATTGCAGAGAAACCCTTTTCAATATTGTTATTATCAATTTTGTAATTAAACAAAGAGCAGGCCTTTAAAACAGATGCCCTCCATCTTTCGTAAAGATCTTTTTTGTCGATCCATTTTACAGGAACGAGCAGTTTTGTATAAAGATGATCGAGCTTAATTCCATTTTGTTCAAAATCATAACATATATCAGGAAGCTTCCTTCCGCAAAGTATTTTTTTAGCTGTCCATGGTTCAAGAAATGAAAAACCGAATCCTTCTGTTATGCTTGTTGTAATAAGAAATTTTGCGGCAAGTACAAGCTTTTCAAAATCATATTTTAATCCAGCCTCAAACACCACATCAAGACTGCTTTTTTCTGCAAATCTTTTCCATCCCTTATAACTTATGATGTCAATTGGGCTGTTTGGCGGTTGAGTTATAAAAAGAGCCAGATGGTTTTTGAAAAACAAAGATAAAAGAATTGCTTCGCCAATGTTTTTTCTTCTAATGGCGCGAATCGGATATAGAACAAAGTTTGTTGGAGTACCCCCCCCCTTTATCCCCCCTCGAGGGGGGAATGGTGGGGGTGTTAACTCGAAAGATTTTATTGTATTGAAAATCTTATGGAGACCTTTCTTTTTTAAACCTGCTTTAAGCAGTATATTGTAATCGCGAGAATTTATTACCCCGTAATGGCAGTCGGACACATATTCATCCTCATTAAAGTATGATAACGGGCGGCCGTCTTCCGCAAAATCATGGATCTGCAAAAAAAGCCTGATTTTCCTTTTCCGCAGCTCTTGTAGAATTTTTAAAAAAATTTTATTTTTGGCAAGCAAGGGATTATGGACATGCAGAATGTCGCATCCATCTTTCCACTTTGAATGGATTGCCTTGATTATTGATTCTGCAACCTTTTTTGGAGTAAATACTTTTTTGGATGACATGCCGTAATAAGCAAGCCCAGGGATATGTTTTGTATCTGCAGGGAAGGGGGAATCAGGGAGTTCTCCCGTAAGAACAAGAATTTCACAATCGTTTTTGATAGCTTCAATCTGTTGCCTTAAGACAGTTGTTACCCCGCCGGTTTTAAGATGATAATGAGCGAAGGCTATCTTCATTTTACAAAGCCATCATTGCGGGTGTGTTATCCTTGTCCTTATGCTTTTGCGTAATTGTTATTATGTTATTTTTTTTAAAAGAGGCATACATAAATCTCAAGCGTTTTCTTTGCTCTTCAACGCATGGAGCAATAGAAGCCAGATTTTCTCCACGATACGGCTTCATTCTGGCAATATCAAGGCAAATATCCATTCCCTGTTCAAGATTGTCTTTAAACTCACGAAGCCTTTTTATTTCGATCTGGGTGTAGGCGTTATGAGTTACCAGTTTTTCAAAATAGTCCACATACATCACTATCTCAACGGCAAACATGTGCGGCCGTTTTGATGGAACCAGTGATCGGCCTCTTCCGTAAATATGGTTTACCATCTCTCTAAGCGAATATAATCTGTTATACCAGGCAATATTGGGCCCGGGACATATTGACTGAGGCGAGTTCTTTTCATTAGCGATTCCTAAAGCGATAAGGGCTCCATTTCCCAGATGATCGCATAGACATGTTTTTTCAACAACTTTTTGGATCAGCCTTTCCTTTTCTTTGGCAGAAATCTCCATATTATTTATTTCCTCCAGCTTCATTTTCTGATACTGCTTGGAGGCAAGACAGATTGGCTGTTTTGTGAACTCGGTATTAGATACAAGAAAACCCTTGGCGCATGGGGAGCCTGGCTTTCCCTCTGCGACTTTTTTCTTTGTCCAGATTTCCGATCCGCATTTGTGTATATTATTAAAGGGGATTTCAAGGGGTGAGACGTCGCTCAGATAGAGATCCTTTTTGCCGGCCTGTTTTAGAAGCTCACGTGTGGGGGCATCCACGCAGGTGGTTTCAGGAACCAGCAAAAAAGGGCTGGCCCAGCCTGTAAGATCCATTCCAAACTGCTCTCTGAGTCTGCGGTCTTCTCCGTGAACGCCGATTCCGCCCTGGACGGTAATAACCGGCCTGGCGCTTAAACCCTTTTCAGGATATTCCCAGCCCATTTTTTTGTAATATTTCTGTATCAGGGGCAGGAATTTTGCCGTGAGGCCATCACGTTTTTCTTTGACTTCCTTTAAAAGACTGGGAAGTAAAATTCCGTTTGAAGCAAAAGTATGACCACCGCAATTAAGCCCTGATTCAATTCGGAATTCATATACTTCCAATCCTTTTTTTGCCAAAAACTTGCCCTGGATAAGGGCTGAGCGGAAATCGCTGACCTTTAGAATTATTTTCTTTTTGATTTTACCTGTTTTGTTTCTGTAAAAGTCCTTGAAACGGGTCATATAATCGAACAAACGTTGATTGATGCCTGCGGAAAATACGATGGCTGACTCGAGGCTGCTGTTGGCATATCCTCTAAGCGCTGTTTTGGCATCGCTGAATTCATCAGAAATAGGGAGGATATTGTCATGATAAATCCGGTCAAGTTTGACCATAATGTTGACGTCGATAGAGCCGGGCCGCATTCTATTAGTCAAATCTTTTGCCAGTACATTTCTTTTAAGTCCGGCCTTCATCTCTAAAAGTTTATTATATTCAATTTTCAGCCGTGATTTATCAGGCAGAAGCTCAAAGTATTTTGTTTTATCATTTTCTTTAAAAAAGGGCTGTTTTTTGATATTTTCCATTTTGATCTGAACTATCTTGCCGACTGTGTCAAGATAGGCTGTAATTCTTTTTGCCCTGCCATCCTTTGCATTCCTTGGAATCCGGCGATACTGCATTGAATACATGTCGCAGTAATGTTTTTTGATATTTTCAAGCAAAATATCATCTACAAGAGAGATGACAGAGGTGATGCCAAATGGGGCAACACGGATAGGGGTGTCGACTGAGTGTCCTGTGCCCATAACAGGAATATGAAATGTATGGTAATAATTTTGCATATATTATATGATCCCTAATACCTGATGAATTCGAGTTTCAAATAACTTAACTCAAGTTTCGCACCCTTTTTGTTTATCAAAAGCTTTAAACAGTAAGGGCCGAAATAAATTTTTAAAGCAAAATATCATGCCTGTAACTTCGAAAACGGCACCAATATACAAACATGGGACAGTGCTTGAGATACTGAATGAATTAAGTACGTTATATTTCCTTTGTGCCTGTCAGCGATGCATCCCTTGGGGTGCTGGTTAAAAAGGATCATCATATCATTTTGCTTTAAAAATTGAATTCAGCCCTTTACTGCTTTGACATTAATAGAAATTAAGGGTGCGAAACTTGAGTAACTTAACTAATTCTTGAACAAAAAAGTCAGGTTATTGGCGGGTTTCGCTCCAAGTATGATAGCGTAGTAAAAAGTCGATTTTCCCTTTGTTTGTCATTCCCGCGAAGGCGGGAATCCAATAATTACAGGCTGTTGCAATCCATGAGATTGCTTCGCTTTGCTCGCAACGACGTGTTTTTTGACTTTTTACGAATTCATCAAGTATAATTAAATTTAATATTCAAGTATTACAAAAAAGTTAATTAAATTACAGTAGTTTTTTTGGTTTTACAAAAGTTTTACACAAGATAGCCTATGTATCGATCAAAGTGGTTTTTTCATCCCATCCTTATTTTAATATTTTCTATCGTGGCTCTGGCCTTGTCTCTTTTTTTGTATATTTACTGGTATATGGAGGTAAGCGCGGGTTTAAAGAAGGTTGTGCTGGAGTTAAATCTCGATCCCGAACAAGTTCTGGAATCTCAGACCTGGGTGGTAATTATGGTACTTTCGATACTTGTCGGGATTATCTTGATGGGGATATTTATTATCTTTGTCTATCATCATAAGGCATTGCAACTTTACAGGACGCAGCGCAACTTTATCAACAATTTCACTCATGAGCTGAAAACCCCTGTTACTTCTTTAAAATTGTATCTTGAAACATTTGAAAAGCATGAGTTGTCAAGGGAGGATCGGTTAAAATATATAGGTTATATGATTCAGGATGTTACCCAGCTTTCTGATAATATTAGCCGAATCTTGAATCTTGCCGGAATTGAGAGCAAGAGCTATGGAGGGGAGTTTGCGACATTGGATCTTGTTCAAACAATTGAGCTGTTTTATAAAAACAACATTCACCTTTTCAGGGGTTCTGAAGTCAAGATTCATAATCCTTTAGGCCGGTCTTTTCTATGCCGTATTAATCTGTCTTTATTTGAAATGCTCTTGATGAACCTTATGACTAACGCTATCAAATATAACAGGTCTAAGAAACCAATAATTGATATTTCATTTGCAATTAATAACGGTAAGTTGAATATTCGGTTTGAAAATAACGGTATTGGAATTGAAAAAAGAGAGATCAAAAAAATCTTCAAGAAATTTTATCGGGCTGACAGTTCGGCTGATATATCGCCCAGGGGCAGCGGGCTTGGGCTGTATCTGGTGCAGAACATAGCTCGCATTCATAAGGGAAAGGTAATTGCTGAAAGCAAAGGCCTTGGAAAGGGATCGGTCTTTACCTTAATTTTGCCTTGTTGAAAAATAACGATAAAAAACGAATTCTGGTAATCGAAGATGAAGAGCATATAGCGGAGGGTTTGAAATTAAACCTGTCGCTTCAGGGATATGATGTGAAAATCGCTGTTGACGGTGTTTCAGGTCTGCGACAATGGAAAAGGTGGATGCCCGCCCTGATTATTTTGGATATAATGCTGCCGGATATTGATGGGCTATCTGTGCTTCAAAGTATTCGTCTTGAGGATGAGCGAATCCCGATTTTGATTTTGTCAGCCAAAGGAGACCCTGATGATAAAATAAAGGGATTTTCTTACGGGGTGGATGATTATCTTTCAAAGCCATTCAACCTTGAGGAATTTTTGATGCGGGTAGAGCGTCTTTTAGTCAGGGCGTCATGGCATCCTGGCGGCGAGGATATAAGCAAAGCCGATTTTTCTATCTCAGCTCCGACTTATAATTTTGGCGGCAACCGCATCGATTTTGAAACATCAATCGCGTATTGTAAATGTGGCAAGGTTAACCTGACTGAGCAGGAGGTAAAGCTTTTAAAACTTTTTATAGCTAACAAGGGAAAACCTCTTTCAAGAGGCAGGCTGCTGGAAATAGGGTGGGGATACGCCAGAGGCACTACAACCAGGACAGTGGACAATTTTATTGTGCGGTTTAGAAAATATTTTGAGGACGATCCAAAGAAGCCTGTATATTTTAAGAGTCTTAGATCAATAGGATATGTTTTTAATTTCGACTTTCCTGCTTGATTTAATCGGCAATGATGATATGTAAATTAATAGCCGTTCACGGCTTGAAACTTGAAATTGGAAAGTAGAAATTGGGAAGACCTGTCTGCGTGCGGGCACGCACAGGCAGGGATGAAACGAGTTTACGAGAACAGCACAAAAGCATGAAGGCCAAATTTCCAATTTCTATTTTCAACGTTCCATGAACGCTTACGTCAATTATTATGATTCGAAAAGCGCAAATAAATGACATAAAAGCTATCCACCGGCTTCTTAATGAGTATGGGAAAAAAGGGGAACTTCTTCCTCGACCTTTAAGTGAACTTTATGATCATCTCAGGGATTTTTTGGTATGCGTGGATGCTCAGGAAGATAAAGTTCTGGGTTGCTGTGCTTTGCAATTTTGCTGGGAGGACTTGGCGGAAATACGATCATTAGCGGTTTATCCTGAGCACACTAATAAAAATATCGGCTCAACGCTCACAGAAGCAGCTCTTTCCGAGGCAAAATCATATAATATAAAAAAGGTGTTTACTCTTACCTACCGGCCTGATTTTTTTAAGAAATACGGTTTTGTGGAAATAGATAGATCTAAGCTCCCGCTTAAAATCTGGGGAGACTGCCTGCTGTGCGTTAAATTTCCGGATTGCGATGAAACAGCAATGATGAAGGATATAAGCTATGAATCAATGCCATTAACTTAAAGAGTAGATGTCGCTGTGGGAGCGGCTTTTAGCCGCGATTGTAGCTTTGGAGCGCACATTTTTTCGTGGCTGAAAGCCACTCCCACAAACAAAATTAGCTTAAGTTAGTGTCTGTCCGAAAACCCTCTTTTATGTCATTTCGACCAAAGGGAGAAATCTTTTAACGTGCGTATTTTCAATACATAAGATTTCTCGCTTCGCTCGAAATGACAATTTTGACTATTTTTCGGACAGACACTAAGTTAATGGCATTGGACTATGAGTAGATAACATTTAACGACAGCGGGGGATATTTCCATACTTTAGGTTTTGGAAGTATATGCTGTCCACCGACCGTCAGCATATAAAAATCAGGGATAAGTTCCCTAAGTTTGCCGTCGTCAGGAGGTTTGGCGTGGCCTGTAAATGAATAGGTGGTCTGGAAAATAAATACACCGTTGTTTTTGTTGCGGGAAACCATATAATTCTTCTTGAAAGTCTGCAGCGCAAGATTGTTATCCTCTGCGGTCTGCTTCATCTCTTCCTCTGTGAGCTTGATTAGAACCGATTTAGAGGTTCCTCTTTCAGAAATGCGTATAAGAGCTCTTGATTCACTGCTTCCTGCGTACACGGTTGAGATACATGAGAGCCTTTTCAAATATTGGGCTGCCACAATAGCTGCTGTTCTTCTTCCTCCGGCCATTACAGGGAGTCCATAATATCCGAAAAATTTTTTCTGTATATCTTCAGCGTATTTATCCCCTTTTTCATACAGGTCCTTTGATATATATCGAAGACTTTGGGCAAGATCTTCCGCAGCCTCAGCAATCGGCCAGTCTATTCTAACATGAAAGTGGGAAAGATCATATCGGTCTCTGGTCTTACTGGCCGGATTCCTTTGAATAAGAAGGGCATAATCGACCGGAAGAAGAACCTTTAAAAAATTAAAAAAATGGACATACTCCAAGTGTTTTTGATTTCTGTCAAATTTTTCTGAAAGAGGAATGGTCTTGGAGAGAATTAAATTAGCCTTTGTGGTTTTGTTAACGTCAAAGAATCTAATATATTTCTTGTGGTTTGCAGGTAGTGTATCTTCAATAAATATTACAAGAAAGGTATTCTGGCATTCGTATTCAACATCCGGAATGCGAGCGCGTGGTTTGAGTTCCCGTTTTTCAACAAAGGGATAAGGAAGTTTTTTGTCAATAAAATTTGTATAGGAATCTATTAGAGCAGACTGGATCATGAATTGATCAAGCTCATCTCTCAAAAGCTCGTAATATGAGCGCCTTAATCTGTTTGTCTGGCTAAGTTCCTCTCTTACGCTCCAGAATGCAATTCTTTTTTCTACTGTGCTGATCAACCTTCAATCTCCATTGTGAACTTATAAAATCCCAAGTTCCAAGCATCAAATTACAAATAAATCCCAAATTTCAATATCCAATGAAACAGGATAGTCGAGTAGTCGAGTAGTTAACAACTCGACCAATTTCCTACTCGACTACTCGACCCAATTTAATTATCATCACTTACTTCAACCGTCAACAGCCGATTATTTATTATTAAACCTTTCCACCCACTGATAAAGAGTTTCTCTGCGCCTGTATACAAACAGGGCAATAACAAGACTTAAGCCAAGGACAAGGGCGAACAGCTTATAATTTTGTTCATAAATCGCTGCCCCCTGAAGGCTTAGCATAAATGTTCCGGGCATGCGCCCTATGCAGGCAATAATAATGAAAACCCTGGCAGGAATAGCGCTTAAGCCTAAGAAAAAACAAAAATAGTCTTTTGGAAAACCTGGAAAAACAAATAAAATAAAAGAAACAAAAATCCCCTGACGTTTAAAAATAGTGTCGAATTTGTTTAAATAAACGCTTGGGATAAGCTTTCTGATATAATGTTTTCCCAGAAAGCGGCCAATAGCAAAATTGATCAACGATCCTATACTCAGAGCTAAACTGGAATACAAGAAACCTTTAGTTGCTCCGAACAGATAGCCTCCGATAAAGCCGGTAGCTTCGCCCGGGACAGGAGCAAAGAGCACCTGGAGCGTCTGAATAATCATAAAAATTACAGGCGCTGCCATGCCGAATGATGCGATAAATGTTGTGACCTTTTCTCTGTCAATAAAAAGATTATAGCACTGCGCAGCGCTTTCCCATAATTGCATTCTGTAGAAATAACCCGGCAATGCAAGGGAGAATAAAATTATAAGTATTAAAGCAATATGTTTGCGGGAAAAAGATTTTAGGGCCATTAGAGTTATAACCCCAATCGAGTCAAAAATCCGATTAGGGGACATCTGGTATTAGTTTTTTGGCAAAAAATTATCATAACATTTTAGCTTTTTGAAAAAACTTTGACAGCGGTTTTTGAACCGCAAAATATCGAACAAAGAATTATGAATGTCGAAGTAAGGTATTCTATCATTTTTACTACTATAAAAAGATAGAGCGTAGCGATTCCACAATTCATCATTCGAAATTCCTTGTTCGATATTCGATATTCAAATAATGCTTTGTCGAATGAGCAACATCTCAACGAAAACAGCCAAATTTCCAAAGTGCTAAATTATTACAAATTATCATATTTCTTTTCAGAATCTTCCAGAGCGGCTACTGCAGGCAATGTCTTCCCCTCTAACATGGTGAGAAATGCCCCCCCACCTGTTGAAACATATGTTATCCTGTCGTTTGCCATTTCTTTATGGATAGCGACATCTGTATCGCCGCCGCCGACAACAGTGAGGGCATAGCAGTTGGCTACACTGTGGACCATGGCAATTGTGCCCCTGCTGAAAGAGTCGATCTCAAACACACCCATGGGGCCGTTCCAAATTACTGTTTTTGCGTTATGAAGAACTTCGGAAAAAAGCAAAGAAGTGGCAGGGCCTATATCCATGGCCATCCAGCTTTCGGGGATCTCCTGAATAGGCACAATCTTTGTTTGAGCTTTTGGATCAAAGCGCCTTGCAACTACGGCATCAATCGGAAGATAGAACTTAATTTTGCGTTTGGCGGCTTTTTCCATGATCGATCTGGCTGCCCCTACAAGATCTTCTTCGATTTTAGATTTCCCAACATTATAGCCTTTGCTTTTCAAGAAGGTGTTTGCCATGGCTCCGCCGATTATGAACTTATCAACGTGATCCAGCATATTGTCTAATGCCATAAGCTTGTCCGATACTTTTGCGCCGCCGATAATTGTGACAAGAGGGCGTTGCGGATTGGCCATTATCTTTGAAAAATAACCGATTTCTTTTTGAAGCAAGAAGCCCGCGACCGAGACAGGCGCATATTTTGTAATAGCTACAACAGAAGCGTTGACGCGGTGTGATACTGCAAAAGCATTATTTACATATACATCGCAAAGTGACGCAAGCTCTTTGGCAAATTCGTCGTTATTTTTCTGTTCTTTTCTATGGAATCGTAAGTTTTCGAGAAGAACAATATCGCCTGTTTTCATGGCTGATATAAGCGATTTTACATCAGGACCTATGCAATCGTTTGCCATCTTCACATCCTTTTCAAGCAGCCTGCCCAACCGTTTGGCTATTGGTTTAAGGCTTAGTTCAGGTGATTTCCTTCCTTTTGGCCTGCCCATGTGTGAAGCTATGATCAGCTTTGCCTGATTATCCAGAGCATATCTTAAGGTGGAAAGAACAGCCCGAATCCTGGTGTCATCTATAATATTCTGCTGGTCATCCATAGGAACATTAAGATCGACTCTGATAAAAACCCTCTTGTTTGTAATATTTATTTCTTTGATTGATTTCATTAAATACCTCCTGGAAAAGAAACTGCCAATTTTTTTTACAACTGCAGATAGTTTGTTGCCTAAGGCGTAAGCGTTCACGGAACGTTGAAAATAGAAATTGGAAATTGGAAATTTGGCCTTCATGCTTTTGTACTGTTCTTCCCAATTTCTATTTTAATCTCTTCCCAATTTCAAGTTTCCAATTTCAAGTTTCAAGCCGTGAACGGCTACCCTAACGCTACAGCAGTACCATTTAGTTGTCCTTATATTTTGTGCTTTGTTCCTTTATCCTGCGGCTTAAATCCTTTTTTTTTGACCATCTATCCAGAAAACCTATCATGCCCGACTCATATGCCCTGTCTACAAACTCTTCACGAACCTTGAGCCCTCCCAACTCCTTCATGGCTGATCTCAGGCATTTTGTTTTATGGGGACACTCAAGGCAAGCCTCCGGGGTGGTTCTTAGGCCATCATCTGCTTTTGGGAAAACAACCTCAATAATTCCAAAGCAGGATGGATATTTTTTCTTGTTATCTTTCATTTTCCTTTATTGTAATAGTTCCGCCACAAAGACACTAAGACACCAAGATTATAATAATTCTTAACATATAGTACATGCCGTATCTACAACTCTTTTCTTCTCTTTTTGATAAAAGTTTAAAATTAAAGTCCTTTTGTGCCTTTGTGACTTAGTGGCTGAACTTTTACCTTTTATTTGTTGCCTCAAACTCACGATTCATCCTGGCAATATATCCTTGATCCGCAAAGCTGAAATAGTTGTTATTTCCTATTACCAAATGTTCATGAACGGTTATCCCCATTGTTTTGCATGCAAAAACAAGTTGCTTAGTTATGGAGATGTCTTCTGCGGATGGTTCCGGATCCCCAGAGGGATGGTTATGGGCAAAGATAAGCGCCGCAGCATGTTGATTTAGGGCTGCCTGGACAACCTCCCTTGGGTAAACAGAACTGGCGGTTAAGGTACCTTGAAAGAGTGTTTCGATTGCAATAACATTATTTTTTACATCTAAAAAAATTACCTTAAAATGCTCTCTGCTCTTTTCTCTCATGCTGTGATATAGATATTCAAACAGTTCTTTTGAGTTGTTGAGAGGTTTTTTTTCTATTAATTTCTTTTTCAGATACCTGTCGGCAACAGCCTTTATCAGTTTCAACCCGAATAAATTTTTAGGACCTATGCCATCAATCCCGCAAAGCTCTGCAGGGGATGCTTCAAGTACATTCTGAAGAGTTTGAAACCTTTTTAAAGCGGCTTTGGCGGTCTCTTTGCAGTCCTTTTGCGGAGTGGCAAGGGTGAGAAGAAGTTCAATCACCTCGTAGTCATGAAACCCGGACAGGCCTGAAGCAAGAAATTTGTCCCGCAGCCTTTGCCTGTGTCCCGTTCCTTTATGAGAGTCAGTAGTTGTCATCAATCATCTATAAGTCATCCAGCTCATGCTTAAGATCGCGAGTCATTAGCTTGTGCAGTGCCTCTTTTGGAGAAGCATCCTCATAAAGTATATGATAGATCTCGTGAGAGATCGGCATTTCAACGCCGATCTTGCGAGACAGGTTGTAAACAGATTTGGCTGTTTTAATCCCCTCGGCAACCATGCGCATTTCAGATAGGATATCCTGCAACCTCTTTCCCTGGCCTAACTGTTTGCCGACAGTGTAGTTGCGGCTTAACTTTCCGGTACAGGTCAGAATCAGATCTCCAACGCCGGTTAGGCCGGTGAATGTGCGTGGGTTTGCCCCGAGCTTTAAGCCAAGACGCCTGATTTCCGTGAGACCTCTGGTAATCAGGGCTGCCCTGGTATTCAGGCCAAAACCGAGCCCATCGATCATTCCTGAGGCAATGGCAATTACATTCTTGACGGAACCGCCTAATTCCACCCCGATAATATCATTGTTTGTGTATACTCTAAAAAGAGGTGTGGCAAAAACATGCTGTACAAAGGAGGCTGTCTTTTTGTCCTTTGATGCTACAGTGACCAGGGTTGGAACGTTTGAAGCAACTTCACGGGCAAAACTGGGGCCGGAAAGGGCTACAATATGCTTCTCAGGAATTTTCGGAAGTGTTTCTTTAAGCACGCCGGACATGGTTAAATGGGTTTTGTTCTCAATCCCTTTTGAGGCGGAAACTATTATGGTATCCTTTGAAACATATCCGGCAATTTTATGTGATGTTTCCCTCATAAAGTGAGACGGCACAACAATAAGCACCAGGTCTTTGCCTGATACAACGCGAGACAGATCGTTTGACGGGCATATGTTTGAAGACAGCGAAATACCTGGAAGAAACAGCCTGTTTTCTCTTAACTCCTTAATCTGTTTAATTACTTCGGTTTCAAACACCCACAGGTCAATATTAAAACCTTTCCGTCCAAGAAGATTGGCCAGAGCTGTTCCCCAGCTTCCACCTCCAACGACACCGATTTTTGTGGAACTTACATCTATATTCTTCATTACAACCCTCGTAATTTACTGTTAAAATGAGTCAATTTTGTTGACACTATTTGTATTTATTAGCGCCAAGTTAAGGGATTACGGAATTGAGGAATTGAGGAATTAAAGGATAAAATCAATAAATTAAAATAGATAGAATTCCTTCAATTCCCGAATTCCTTAATCCTTTAATTCCTAAATTAGACCCGTGTCCAATTTTCATGCGAATCCATATTATTTTAAAGGTTTATAGCCATATTTCGATAATAAATTACGGGGTCTGCATTAAGTTGTATTACCTTTTTCCTCCTCCTTTTCAGCAAGCCCGGCAGCTCCTATGACCTTTTCCCCAGGATTAATATCTATAAGCTTTACGCCCTGGGTGTTGCGACTGATGATTGAAATTCCTTTTATGGGCATGCGTATAATCTTACCGGTGTTAGTCATGAGCATAAGGTCGTCATCCTCTTCCACAAGAAGCATTGCAACTACGAGCCCATTCCGCTCACTTGTTTTGATAGTAATTACACCTTTGCCGCCACGTTTTTGAACATGATATTCATCAATTGATGTTCTTTTTCCATACCCGTTTTCTGTGGCGGTAAATAATGTCTGGCCATGGCTCAAGACCTCCATGCCGACTATATGGTCGCCGGCAGCCAGCTTCAGTCCACGTACCCCACCTGTAACACGGCCTGTTGGACGAACATCAGATTCGTGAAAACGTATTGATTTGCCAGTAGCAGAGCCCAGAAAGACATTCATTGTTCCATCTGTTATCCGTGTTCCGATCAATTCATCATCAGTGGCAAGTTTCAAGGCTATGATACCTCCTGCCCTGGGGTGGCTGTAAGCCATAAGATCGGTCTTTTTTACAAGCCCGTTTTTTGTGGCCATAATAACATGATAGCCCGGTTCAAATGACGGCACATCAAGCACCGCTGTAAGCTTTTCATCCTTTTCAAAGTTAAGAAAATTAACGATCGCTTTGCCGCGGCTCAAACGACCTGCCTGAGGGATATCATATACTTTGCGCCAGTAAACCCTTCCCATATTTGTAAAAAAAAGGAATGTATGGTGAGTGGAGGCTACAAAAAGAAGTTTGACGAAATCTTCCTCCTTTATTCCCATGCCTGTCTTTCCTTTACCGCCCCGCCGCTGGCTTTGATAAAGGGTAATTGGATTTCGCTTTATATAACCGCTGTTGGATATGGTAACGACCATATCCTCTTCAACAATCATGTCCTCTATTGTAATCTCCTTTGTAGATTCCAGTATTTCAGTGCGGCGAGGATCTCCGAATTCGTTTTGTATCTCGGAAAGCTCCTCTTTGATGATTTGTTCTACTATTTTTTCGCTGGCAAGTATTTCTTTGAATCTTGCGATATCTTGTAAAACGTTCTTGTGTTCTTCTAATATTTTTTCACGTTCAAGACCGGTAAGCCTTTGCAGGCGCATCTCCAATATTGCCTGAGCCTGGATTGCGCTTAAGTCAAATTTTTGAATCAGACCTGTCTTTGCATCAGCAGGAGATCTTGATTTTCTAATAAGGGAAACAACATTATCAAGATTATCAAGGGCGATTTTCAAACCTTCAAGAATATGAGCGCGCGCCTGGGCCTTTTTCAGATCATAACTGGTCCGCCGGATAATTATGTTTTTGCGGTGAAGAATAAAATGTTCAAGGATTTCTTTAAAAGATAAAAGTTGCGGCTGGTTGTTTACAATAGCAAGAAAAATAATGCCAAAGGTATTCTCCAACTGTGTGTGCTTATAAAGCTGATTAATCACCACACCTGCAACCTGATCCCTCTTAAGGCTGATAGCGATCCGCATTCCCTCTCTGTCGGATTCATCCCTTACATATCTTATTCCTTCTATTTGCTTGTGTCTTATCATTCCGGCGATCTTTTCAATAAGCCTGGCTTTATTAACCTGATAAGGGATTTCTGTAACTATTATGGTTTCACTTTGCGTTCTTTTATCCTTTTCGATCTGAATTCTTGCTCTTACACGAATTATACCGCGTCCGGTTTTATATGCGTTAAATATACCGGTTGTTCCGTAAATAATGCCGCCTGTTGGAAAGTCGGGTCCGGGCGCCAATTTCATAAGGTCCTGACATGAAATTGCATTGTTGTCTATTATCGCATTTATTGCCGCGATTATTTCAGAAAGATTATGCGGCGGAATATTGGTTGCCATGCCGACCGCTATGCCGGAAGAACCATTGATCAAAAGATTAGGAAGCTTAGCAGGAAGCACTAAGGGCTCATTCAATGATTCATCATAATTCGGGACCCAACCGACTGTTTCTTTGTCCAGATCCTCCAGCATCTGATGCGCCAGGCGCGTCATTCTGATCTCTGTGTATCTCATTGCTGCGGGAGAATCCCCGTCAACGGACCCAAAATTTCCCTGGCCGTTTATAAGGGGATACCTTAAAGAAAAATCCTGCGCCATCCTCACAATTGTGTCATAGACGGCAGTATCACCATGAGGATGATATTTACCGATAACATCTCCGACAATGCGGGCAGACTTTTTATAAGGTTTGTTCCAGTCGTTTTTGAGCTCACGCATTGCATATAGCACGCGTCGGTGGACAGGTTTCAGGCCGTCACGCACATCCGGCAAAGCCCTTCCTATGATCACGCTCATGGCATAATCGAGATAAGATTTTTTCATCTCGCTTTCAATGCTGATTTCCGACATTTTTCCTGTATACATTTAGGTCGATTCCTTTGGTCCAAGCAGTTTCCGGTAACTGGCATGATAAATATCGGTTAGGGTCAAAAATGCGGTCATAATAAGCGGGCCGTATATAATGCCAAGAATTCCGAACAGCTTCAGGCCTCCGATTATGGAAAAGAATACAACAAGTGTATGCATTTTAACGCGCTGGCCCACTATTTTTGGCTTGAATATATATTCAATGCCGCCGGAAAGGATTATATAAAAAATAACAAAGAAAATAGCTGAGGCGATCTGTCCTTTTAAAAAAAGATATATAGCCGCCGGTATAAATACAACTCCAATCCCTATTATAGGAAGAAATGCAAGAAGAGACATTATCACACCCCACAGAAAAGGGGACTTTAAGCCAAACAGCATAAAAACGGTTCCGCCTAATATTCCCTGGATCAAACCACCAAGACCGTTGCCGATCAGAATTGCTCCAGCCATATCCTTAAATTTTTGAATTAATTTCTCGTCCTGATCTTTTGGGAACGGGGAAAGGTCGGTAATAAAAGAAATCAGCTTGCTGCCGTCAATTAAAAGAAAATAAACAACAAGAAGCATAAGAAATATGTTTACAAAAAATGCAAGTGTATTTGCGGCGACTGATCTGGCCTGCTCGTAAAGAAAAAGGCCGACAATTTTACCAATTTCTGAAATAGCATTGTTTAGAGTTTCTCCTGTGAGTTCAACATTGAAATTTTTAAGCACAAGGTTTGTTTTTTCAAGAAGAACGCTGTTTGCAAAAAGGTTTTTTATCTGGTCATTTAATAATGCATCCTTCGCAGTTATATAAAGATCATGCGCCTCTTTTGATAGTATGCCCACAAAAAATCCTATGGGAACAAGCACGATAAAAAATATTAGAATGCAGGTTAAAAATGAGGCAAAAGGGGGGTTTATTTTATCTTTTACGCTTATTAAATTAAAAACAGGGCTGAAAATGCCTGTAATAACAGCGGCAAGAATAATTATCGATATAAAGGGCCATATAAGCCATGCGAGCATTGCAATTGAAAGGATAAAAATGACCAGAAAAAACCCAAAGATGATATTGTTAGAACTGCCATGTCGCATAGTACCTCCGAGAACAAAATGTAACCGTTCACGGTTAACAGTTTACAGTTAATCAAAACATAAAAACAAGAGGCTTAAAGGATTGATGATTGATGATTGTCGATTGTAAAAAAAAACAATCAACAATCGACAAAAGTGTTTACTGTGAACCGTGAACGGTTACAACAAAATCAATAAGTAACGCTCGTAGTTTCAGAACATATCGATTTGACTAATAAATAACGTCTCGGAATTTCTACAACCTTTTGAAATTCCAGTGACTTTAGTCGAGTAGTTAAATAGTCGAGTCGTCGAGTTGGAAGGGTCCTTGAACTACTCGACAAATCGACGACTCGACCACTTGACCAATTGTGAGCGAAGCGAACTAAGTTCCTGCTTGGAATAAAATTTCGATCCGGAAACAGCCCGTTCGGGCCTGTTTGGTGGAAAATAGCACGCAAACAGATGCAACGTGGAGGCAGACCTGTCTGCGTGCAGGCACGCACAGGCAGGCGCAGACAGGCCACGGGAAATACGAGTTCGTCAAATTTCTGTGCGCTTAGGGTTCACTCAAAAATAATTTCACATTTTCGCATCTCAGCTTCAGGCCATCTTTGGCAGATCTTCAATCGCAAAAACCTCGAAATAGCTCGCTATTACTCGTATTTTGCTTAATCAGATCGACCAAACCTAACCTAAATCTGAGCGCCAATTCTGCGAACTTATCTTTGAGTGAACCCTAAAATCTTTATTCCTTGCCCCTGGCCTCAAGATACGGGATTTTTCGAACGACCCACTTTACTTGCTGATAATGCCTAAAGTTACGAATAAAAGAAGAATTTCATATATGAAAACAGGGGGATAAGTTCCAAAAATAGCGTAAACAATACCTCCGCCAACAACTGCCGGTACAGCACAAAAAACTAAAATGCCCAACTTCCTGCTGATATCCATTTTATAATCCTCCAGTAACTCTTTGTATAAAGGTAAGCGTTCACGGAACGTTGAAATTAGAAAATAGAAATTGGAAATTTGGCCTTCATGCTTTTGTACTGTTGATGAACACATTCAATTTTGGGCCGAGTTTTTCAACTATTGCTTTGTATTCTGTCGCGTTTGACTCGTTCCCACGCTCCTGCGTGGGAATGCATACCTGCTTTCTCCCAAATTTCTAATTTCCAATTTCAAGTTTCAAGCCGTGAACGGCTACGTATAAAGACTATTCTGTTTGCTCTCAAACTGTCGATGAAAATCTAATTTATAATTCATAACAATAACTAATAATTAAGTAAAGAAAAAAAACAGATAAATTTGACACAAATCTTTAATGTTGATAATTGATGATCAGGAAATTCCGCAAGGAAATACTGATGGATGATTCCTGGCTATAAACAGATCCTGATGGCGTCGTAAAAAAAATTAATTATATTGCAGGTGATTATTTTGAATCAATTTCATATTTTTGTAATCAGGGCCATACTCGGAGTTATTTTTGCAGTTATTTTAACACGGTTTTTTTATGCCCAAACCGATGTTTTCCATGTATCCGGTCTTGCCGTTTTTTTAGTCGGGATAGCATATCTTCTGGATTATATACGAAGCAGAAAATGAGAATAATTAAACCTCGGGCTATGCTCGAGCGATCCTAAAGCGTTTTTTGAACGTCGAACATCGAACATCGAACGTTGAACATCGAATGATGAAATCGCTTCGCTCCGCCAGTTTATAAATTGGCAGGATACCTTATTCAAAATTCGATGTTGGATGTTCGATGTTCGACGTTCATAGCCTTTTAGCTTGACGGCTACATCCTTGATATTTGATTAAAGGCTGTTACACAGACCTGCCCTTCTGTTTGGAAGAAAAAAACTCATCCTGTTATTGCGCACACGGCTTAAATCGCCGGCCTTTAGATCCGCAACAATTATATTTTCCTCGCCTGTTACATTCTTTTTAATAATATTGCCTGACGGATCGATTATTAAGGAAACACCCGGGAAACTGAGCCCCTTTTCGTTATCACCAGTCTGGTTGCATGCAATAACAAATAGACTGTTATCATAAGCCCTCGCAGGAAGGTGCCGCATCCATGATTTTAATTTTTCATCAGGGGTTCCTCTTGGAGATGCATGCGGCATGAAAATAATATCCGCGCCATTTATGGCCATATGGGTGGAAAGTTCGGGGAAGTGAGCATCATAGCAAAGCTGTATACCGAATTTAACACCCTTGGTTTCAAACATCGGGATTTTATCGCCCGGCGTATAGATTGGGCGCTCAGGTGGAGCTATATACAGCTTTCGGTATACATCGAAGTCTTTGTGAGGTTTAACGACCAGGTGGCTTGCGAATATATGCCCATTTTCATCCTTTTCAGCCATGCCTGCAAGAATGACAATATTTTCCTCTGATGCAAGATTTAAGAGTTTATCAGTTACCGGACCCGGAACAGGTTCTGCCGTATCTGATATATCGGTGCGTACGCTGTAACCCGTAATATTCATTTCAGGGAAACAAATTATTGAAGCGCCCTGATTTTTTGCTATTTTTATCCACCTTGCCGCCTGGTCAAGGTTATGTCCGGTTTTATTTACAGGTGAATTGGAGACGACAACGGCAACGCGTATATCTTTCATAACTTAGTTCGCTTCGCTCACAATTGGTCAAGTGGTCGAGTAGAGAATTGGTTGAGTGGTTGAGTAGAGAATTGGTTGAGTGGTTGAGTAGAGAATTGGTTGAGTGGTTGAGTACTCGACCAAAGTCACAGGAATTCCAAGAGGTTGTAGAAATTCCGAGACGTTTTAGTTCTCGCAACCCGCTATAGGTCAAAGTGAGCCTTTATCTTAAAAACCTTTGTTGCAGGCAGATTGATAATATCTGTTATTCCTGTTTTGTCGGAGATCTTTGCAAGGTTTTCCTCTATTTCCTCCATGGATGGAGCAATAAAGGTAAACCATATATTATACTTGTTGTCCCGCTTATAATTATGAGTTACTCCAAGATAGCTGTTTACTTCTTTGGCAAAGAATTCAATTTTATCTTTTGGCACCTTTGCTGCGCAGAGAGTGCTGACAAATCCTAATTTTTCAGGAACAAAGTTGCCCCCTATTCGCCTGATAATCCTTTTTTCCTTCAACATGGCAAGGCGCTTTAAAACATCATTTTCGGAAAGACCCAGATCATTTGCCACGGCAAGATAGGGGCGGGGGGTTATCGGAAAGTCGGACTGTATCCTGTTTAGAATTTCCCTATCTATGTCATCCATTGAAGACATGATTATTTTTACCTTAATAAAAAAAGCCCCGCATAATATGCAGGGCTTTTTTAGTTAAAAATGTGTTAAACAGGCCATTGATTTCTTGACTTAGACACATCCTGTAGGTTTTGGAAGACCGGCCATCTTACATGCTCCTTTGCCGGGTCCAGACGGATAAAGCTCATATATATGTTTCAGTTTGAATCCTGTAACCTTGGAAAGTATCCGAACCATTGGAGCAATTCCGTTTTTGTCGTAATAGTCACGAAGAACCTTGACAAGCACCCTATGCTCATCATTTATCTCCTCAATACCCTCTACAGTTTTTACCCACTGTTCCCACTCAGGACAATAGTTATTAAAATCATCAATAAACCCGTCCTCATCTACGCTAAATGTTTTACCCATGTATTCAACAGTTTCCATTAAAAAAAATCCTCCTTTGTAAAAAATAAAATTATTATGGCTTTCCGCCCTTTAATCTCCTATTAATTTATCAAATCTTAATATATTATTAATTAATGAATGTCAATATTAAAACATGATGAATTTGTAAAAAGGCCAACATACCCCTTAACCGTCATTCCCGCGAAGGCGGGAATCCAGTAATTACAGATTGTTATGGACTCCAGCTCCCGGATCGGGTCGAGTCCGCCAGAGTGCTTTGGCGGAGCGGGAGTGACTCGATTTTCGATTTTTTATGAGTTTATTATTATTGCCAGGCCGTCAATATTCCTTTGGCATTTCGTTTAACTTGGCCAGTGTAAAAACTGGTCCGTCTTTGCATACAAATTCTTTTCCGATATTGCACCTGCCGCAAATTCCGATACCGCATTTCATGCGCATTTCAAGGGACATAATAATATTGTCATGGCAATAGCCGAGCTTGTCTAATACCGGCTGGGTAAATTTTATCATAATTGGCGGGCCGCAAATAATGGCGTATGTATCATTATTGCCAGGCGGCGCTTTCTGTTCGGTGACTGTCGGCACAAACCCGACATTATATTTCCAGTTTGGATCATCTGTGCCGTCAACCGTAATGTGCATATTAATATCATCACGTGATTCCCAGGCAGATAGTTCATCTCTATAAAGAAGCATGCCCGGGGAACGAGCGCCGTATATTACATGGATTTCTTTGAAATCTTGGCGATTCACAGGATCAAGCATATATATTATGGAGGAGCGAAGCGTGGTAAAGGCAAAGCCGCCGCCGATTATCACGACATTTTTTCCCTTTAGAATATCCCAGGGATAACTGTTGCCGAGAGGCCCGCGAATACCCATAATATCTCCCGGTTTCATGCAGTGTAAGGCGGTTGTAACCAGCCCGACCTTGTTGATCGTAAACATTAGATATCCTTTTTCCGAAGGGGATGAGGCAATTCCTATAGGCGCTTCTCCTTTTCCTGCAACGGAAAGCTCTGCAAACTGACCCGCTTTATAAGAAAATCTCTCTTCGTCATTCGGGTTTATAAAAACCAGCCTGAATGTCTTGAGATTTTTGTCTTCGGTTTCGGTTATTATCTCGTCTATACGAACCGGATAAGGTAAATATGGATTTTGCACTATAAACTCCCCGTTGGGATTGTCGATTGAAGATTGTCGATTGAAGATTGAAGATTGGCTCAAGAAGTATTCGCAATTGTCAATTATCACCCTTCACTTTCTTTTCCTGGCGGTTTTTCTTTTCGTCAGTTTCTTCCAAAACAATGCTCAACTTTGAGATAAAACTAGCCTTTGATTGTGCAAGACAGGTTGCCCGATAATTGGAAGCAACTGATGTGGCACACCGGATTAGCTGCCCCCGAATATGGTTACCCAAATAGGTTTTAGGCAAAGCCATCGCCAGCTTAACGCAACGATGAGCAAATTGTTTTGTCCTTTTCTTTAACT